>NZ_DATGCW010000139.1:0-8392 GCF_035311605.1 Saliniramus sp. | reverse complement strand
CTTGGCGAATTTCTCGGAGGGCTTGGCGCCCACGCCCGGTGAATCGCCACCGATCAGCGCGGGATGCGCATTCTCCAGATCGACCAGCCGCTTGCGCAGCGCATCGTATTCCGCATCCGTGATCTGCGGCGCATCCTCGCCATGATAGAGCTCGTCATGCCGCGCGATCTCCTGCGAGAGGCGCTTGTACTCGTTACGCGCCTGACGCTCGGTGAGCTCGGTGACGGCGATATCGGCAGTGGTGGAGCGGCTTGCCATGGATCGATTGTCCCCGTTGCGACCCGCCGCGCGGCGGCTGCGCTTGTTTAGCGCGGCGAGGCGCGTTGGGGAAGGATGGATGCGGGGGTATCGATCGGGTGGAGGTGGCGGAAGAATGCGCAAGACGAACAAAATTTCAAATTGCTTCAGATGACTTTTACGTGCACCACGCCAATTCAGCTGCTAATCATCGACAAGATCGAGGGAGGCCTTGTTGGAACGTGGATCCCAACGAGAAACGGCTTGGCGTGACTTTCTGGCCTGGACAGAAAGGTTTACCAGCGGCCGCTGGGTTTTCCGCGGCCTCGGGGATGATGCTTACGACCTGTTGCCGACTGTAGGGCGCAGCAAGTCGTATAGCTCAACCAGTGAACTGGCGGTTCTCGACATTTTCCGCCGACGCGTAACTGAATTCCTCAGTTCAACCGAGCCACTCAATGACTGGGATGCGCTCGGGCTGGCCCAGCATCACGGAGCGCCGACGCGGCTCATGGACTGGACAAGCAATCCATTGGTTGCGGCCTTTTTTGCCGTTAATGCGAAGGGACGCGGTGGAAACCCGGTCCTGATCGCAAAATCTCTCGGATCTGATGAAATCATTCAAACGGATGTCGATATAGATCCATTTTCCTGCGCAACCGGATTTGTTCTGCCCCGCTTCTTCACATACCGGATATCCAGCCAAAGCGGGCTGTTCAGTGTCCACTCCGATCCAACTGAACCGATTCTCGATCACCGTGAGCCGGCGCGAGCTGATATGCGCTTCATCATCCCGGTCAGTCAGCGCAACTATTTTCAGGAACGCTTGTTCTATTTCGGGTTTGATGCCCAGCGCATCATGGGTGATCTCGACGGCATTGGCACGCGTTTGCATTGGCAGTATGATCGCGCTGTCGGTTTGGACGTGGTGAGGTGAGTGGCATGCTATCGCAATTCTTGATGACCGGTCTGCCTCGCGATCGGCGCAGCACGACCGGCCCGATCGCCGGAGGGTCTGCGCTGCGGCGCGTTCGTTCCGCCGCAGAGTACAAGGCCGTAACCTCGGCTGTCCGTGATTTCACTCCTCCGAATGATCTGCCCGAATTCTGGAACAAACTGGACCTGCACGATCCGGAGGCGCGCTATGATGGCTTCGATGTCGTGCCGGAAGGAATTTATCTGCGCGACGACAAAAGTGGGAAACCCGTGCTCTTCGAGGCTTCCGGGGTGATCTATCTCGCATTCAAAGGGACTGGAAATCCGGCCGGAACCGTTGCCGCAGAGGTCAAGGGCACGCTCTGGCGCGAGGGTGACGTGCTCAAGGCCGAGGTTACGGATCTGATCCCGCTCCTTCCGGAGTGACCTTCCCGGTCGGCCCGTCCCCCGTCCCACCTGAAAAGTCCTGCAATCACATGGTAAACGCGATTGCATCCGGGCCGGTTGCGCCCTATATTCCGCACGATTCCCTGACATGTCGTCATGGTGCGCTCCGGCCCGGGCCGGGACGGAGCACAGGAGATTTTTGGCCCGCGCGCATGGCCGTATCGGCCCCGCGCCGGCGGGATTTTAAGGAGAAGACCCGTGACAACCGGTTTGCTCATGCCCAAGGCGACGGCCGTCTGGCTGGTCGAGAACACGTCGCTGACCTTCGATCAGATCGCCGATTTCTGCAATCTGCACCCGCTCGAGGTGAAGGGCATCGCCGATGGCGAGGTCGCTGCCGGCATCAAGGGCGCGGACCCCGTGAATATGGGGCAGCTCACCCGCGAGGAGATCGAGCGCGCCCAGAAGGATCCCGCCCACAAGCTGCGCCTCGCGCCGCCGAAGGTGAAGATCCCCGAGATGAAGCGCTCCAAACGCGGCCCGCGCTACACGCCGGTATCACGCCGCCAGGACCGCCCGAACGCGATCCTCTGGCTTTTGCGCAGCCATCCCGAGCTGAAGGATGCGCAGATCATGCGGCTGGTGGGCACCACCAAGACCACGATCCAGCAGATCCGGGACCGTACCCACTGGAACTCGGCGCAGCTGCAGCCGCTCGATCCGGTGACGCTGGGCCTGTGCTCGCAGATCGATCTCGATCTCGAAGTCAAGCGCTCGGCCAAGGATCGCCCCGCCGTCGCGCCGGCACCCGCCGACGAAACGTTGCTGCCGACCGATCTCAGCCTCGCTGATCAGCCGGAATTCGACGAGAAGCGCTTAGCCGAGAGCGCCTTTGGCGACAGCAACGCACCGCAGCGGGCGCGCGACGAAGAAGAGAGCTTCGACGCCGATTCGGTTTTCGCCAAGCTCAAGGGCCTGAAGCGCGAAGGAGAAGAGGGCGAAGACGGTGAGAACGACCGCTGACGCTGCAGCGGGTGATCGCGTCGGGCGAATACCGCATTGACCGCGTGCGATGCAGGGTGTTCCCTTTGCAGAGGATTCTCATTGCGAGTACCGTCTGATCGATATGCGCCAGTCCAATCTCTATGCCCTGCCCAACCTTCTGACTTACGGGCGCTGCCTCGCAGTGCCCGTGGTCGTCGCGTTTCTCTTCTGGCCACAGGAACACTGGGCACGCTGGTGGGCGCTGGGCCTCTTCGTCGCTGCCGCCATTACGGATTACTTCGACGGCTATCTCGCCCGCGCCTGGAACCAGCAATCCGCACTGGGCAAGATGCTCGATCCGATCGCCGACAAGCTGCTCGTCGCTGCGGTCCTGATGATGCTCGTCACCGACGGGACGATTGCCGGGCTGTCGCTCTGGGCAGCGATCGTGATTCTCCTGCGCGAGATCCTGGTCTCGGGGCTGCGCGAATATCTCGCCGATCTGAAGGTGAGCGTCCCGGTCAGCGCCGTCGCCAAATGGAAGACGACGATGCAGCTCGTCGCCGTCGGCTTCCTCGTCGCCGGCCCTGCGGGTGAGGCTATCCTGCCTGGCACCATCATGATCGGCACCGTGCTGTTGTGGATTTCCGCGATTCTCACCATCTATACAGGGTGGGATTATCTGCGCGCGAGCCTCGACCATATCGTCGAGGACATCCCGACTGCGCAGGACGTCGTCGAGCCCGGCAGCAAGGGCAGGGAGGACAGTGCGTGAGCGTCAAGATCGTGTATTTCGCCTGGGTCCGCGAGCGTATCGGCAAGACCGAGGAAACCCTCGAGCCACCGGTGGATATTATCACCGTGGCTGACCTCGCCGGATGGCTCGCGGGGCGCGGTGAGGAATATGCCTATGCCTTCGAGAATCCGCAGATCGTGCGGGCCGCAATCGATCACGAGCACGTCAAACCGGATACGGCGATTACCGGGGCACGCGAGATCGCCTTCTTCCCGCCCATGACCGGCGGCTGAGAGGTCGCGATGACGACGACCGATCCCTCCTCTGCCACCCCCTCCCCCGTCATCCGCATCCAGCGCGAGGATTTCGACATCGCCGCCGAGATTGCCGCTCTGAGCGAGGGCCGCGCCGATATCGGTGCGCTCGCGACCTTCACCGGGCTGTGCCGCGACGAAGGCGGGCGGCTCTCGGCGCTGGAGCTCGAACATTATCCCGGCATGGCCGAGGCCGAGCTCGGGCGCGTCGCCCGCGAAGCCGTGCAACGCTGGCCGCTCACGGGCCTTGTCGCGATCCATCGCTACGGGCTGATCCGACCGGCTGAGAATATCGTGCTCGTCATCGCGGCCTCGTCGCACCGCCATGCCGCATTTTCCGGCGCGGAATTCATGATGGATTTCCTCAAGACGCGTGCGCCCTTCTGGAAGCGCGAACATCTCGTCACCGGCGAGACCGGCGGCTGGGTCGAGGCGCGCGATGCCGATGATGCGGCCATGGCACGCTGGACAGTGTGAGCCGACGCGCTTCGCGCTTGAACCGCATCGCAAGCTGACCCATAGCTTGGGGCCGCAGCAATCAGGAAAAGCCGGGGAGGCCGGGGACCGTGTCAGTCATCCAGAGCCAGATCGATGTGAATTCCGAGAGCGCGCGCGAGAATGCGGCGCAATGGGCGCGTCTTGCCGAAGAACTGCGGCACCGCCGCGAGGCAGTCGGGGACGGCGGCTCGCAGCGTGCCCGCGAACGCCATCTTGCGAGGGGCAAGCTCCTGCCGCGCGAACGCGTCATGCGCCTGCTTGATCCCGGTGCGCCCTTCCTCGAAATCGGGGCGCTGGCGGCTTTCGGCATGTATGACGACGCCATTCACGGGGCCGGGCTGATCACCGGGATCGGGCGCGTGGCGGGCCGCGAGGTGATGATCGTGTGCAACGATTCCACCATCAAGGGCGGCACCTATTATCCCATGACGGTGAAGAAGCATCTGCGCGCCCAGGAAGTCGCCCGCGAAAACCGCCTGCCCTGCATCTATCTCGTCGATTCCGGTGGCGCCAACCTGCCGCACCAGACCGAGGTCTTTCCCGATCGCGAGCATTTCGGGCGCATCTTCTACAATCAGGCCCAGCTCTCATCGATGGGCATCCCCCAGATCGCCTGCGTGATGGGCTCCTGCACCGCCGGCGGCGCCTATGTGCCGGCCATGTCGGACGAGACCGTGATCGTGCGCCGTCAGGGCACCATCTTCCTCGGTGGCCCACCGCTGGTGAAGGCCGCGACCGGCGAGGTCGTCACGGCGGAGGATCTCGGCGGCGCCGACGTGCATGCCCGGCAATCGGGCGTGGCGGATCACTATGCCACCGACGACGTGCATGCGCTCTCCATCGTGCGCCGCATCGTGGGCACCCTCAACACCCGCAAACAGACCGATCTCGCCATCGCCGAGCCGGTGGAGCCCTATTACGACACCGCCGAGCTCGATGCGATCGTCCCCACCGATCTCAAGAAACAATACGATATCCGCGAACTGATCGCGCGGCTGGTCGATGCATCGGAATTCGACGAATTCAAGCGCCTCTTCGGCACCACGCTGATCACCGGTTTCGCGCGGCTGATGGGGATGCCGGTGGGCATCATCGCCAATAACGGCATTCTTTTCTCGGAGAGCGCCCAGAAGGGCGCGCATTTCATCGAATTATGCTGCCAGCGCCGGATTCCGCTACTCTTCCTGCAGAATATCACCGGCTTCATGGTCGGGCGTGAATATGAGGCCGGCGGCATCGCCAAGGACGGGGCGAAGCTCGTCACGGCGGTCGCTTGCGCGCAGGTGCCCAAGCTCACCCTGCTCGTCGGCGGCTCCTTCGGCGCAGGCAATTACGGCATGTGCGGGCGTGCCTATTCGCCGCGTTTCCTCTTCACCTGGCCGAATTCGCGCATCTCGGTGATGGGCGGCGAGCAAGCCGCGAGCGTGCTCGCCACCGTCAAGCGCGACAATATCGAAGCCGAGGGCAAGTCCTGGCCGGCGGAGGAGGAAGAGGCCTTCAAGGACCCGATCCGCGCCAAATACGAGGAAGAGGGCTCGCCCTATCATGCCACGGCGCGGCTGTGGGATGACGGCATCATCCTGCCCTGCGAGACCCGCCGCGTCCTCGGCCTCGCGCTCGCGGCGACGCTGAATGCCCCGGTGCCTGAAACCCGCTTCGGCGTGTTCCGAATGTAGGCGGCGGGTTTGCCGATCCGGTTTGCAGATCCGGTTTCCCGCCGGCAGCAGATCAGGCGATCCTGATCAGGATGATGCCCAGCAGGACCGCCCCTCCCCCCGAGAGCTTCGCCCGGTCGAGCCGCTCGGCCAGCCGCAGGCGCGCGAGCGCCAAAGCGAAGAGGATGCTTGTCTCGCGCAGGGCGGCGACGAGCGCGATCGGCGCATGGGCGAGTGCCCACAGCGCGATCCAGTAGCAGGTGAAGGCGATCGATCCGGCAAGAAGTCCGACCCGCCAATGCGGTGCCATGGCGGCAAAACCCGTTCGTCCGCGGGTGATGGCGGCATAGAGGATCATGCCGAGGCCGTCCAGGACGAACATCCAGGCCGCGAAGGATGCGACTTCTGCGGCCAGCCGGACCCCGATACCGTCGATGACGGTATAAGCCGCAGCGCTCGCTGCAGCGCCGAGCGTCAGGACGAGGGTGGTCACACGCGCGCCCGCAAGCGCCCCGGCGCCGGGACCGGACAGCGCCATCACCCCCACCCCGATGACACCGATGCCAACGAGCCCGAGCGGCGGGACGCTTTCTCCCAGAAGGCCGACCGAAGCGCCGGTCACGAGAGCGAGCGTCAGCCCGCGCATGATCGGATAGACGCGCGCGAGTTCACCGGTATCGTAGGCGCGCGCAAGGAAAACCTTGTAGGTCGTGTGCGGAATCGCGGTCAGAAGCAGCCAGGGCCAGACTGCCGCGCCGGGCAGCGGAACGAAAGGGAGGATCACGCATGCGATCGCCGTCTGGACGACAGCGATCATCAGCATCATCGTGAAGCGATCGACATTCGCCTTGACGAGTGCGTTCCAGGCTGCATGCAGAAAGGCCGCGAACAGGATGGCGGTGAGAACGAGAGGATCCATTTCAACAGGTGCCTCGGCGGCGCGTCAGTACGCGGTGAGCGGACAAGGCGCATCCGAGGTGACGGTCTCGCAGATACCGCCTTCCCGATGTCGCGGGCTTCGACAATCGAAACACAATCGCAACGAATCGGACCGCAGGGCACAATGTCTGGAAAACGACTGATATCCGGTCGTGAAGGCGTATAACGGTAGAAATCTTGCCTGCCAACGCACGTCATACCATCCCTGACTTCCACCAAAGGCTAAACCATCACGCAAAAGCAATTCAAAGTGAAAATTATTGATCGGCCACAAGAAAACCGGGAGCCACTGAAAGAGCCCACCTGATGCAAGGAAACGCTCTCACCCCGTTACCCGATGGCATGGTACGACACGCCACGGCCAGCGGATAACGCGATCCTCCTGCCCCCAAGACCTGCTTCGGCGTGTTCCGGATGCGGGCGCCGGGCTCCGGGAAGCGCTGCCTCAGAACGCCTCGCTGCGCTCGCCCGCGATCACCGCCCAGGCTTCGCCGAGCAGAGCGAGCAGGTCACAGCCCTCATGCAGGAAGGCGTCGACGCCGGCTTCGCGCATCGGTGCTTCGAGATCATCCGGATGGCCAGCGAGGAAGAGGATGGCGCAGCCCGCCTCCTTGAGCGCACGGGCCGCCTCGACGCCGTGCTCGGCATAGAGCGCTTCCGTCGAACACAGGCAGGCCGCGCTGGCGCCACTCTCGGTGAAGGCGTCAGCCAGCGCCTGCGGATCGGCAAAACCGTCGTCGCCGATTGCCGCGATTCCGCCCGCTGCGAACGCGTTGCGGGCGAAACCGGCGCGCGTATTGAACTGGGCGAGCTTGCCGAGATTGGCCAGAAACACCTTCGGACGCTCGCCGTTATCGGCGAGATACTGGTCCGAGCGATCGCGCAGGTGCTCGTAGGGCTCGGCTTCACGCCGGTGCGGCAAGGCCGAGAGCAGGGTCGGCTCGACACCTGCCGGGGGGGCCGCCGGAGCCCGCGCACTTCCCCCGACCGTGATCGCGCCGACGAGATTGGCAAAGCCGGCGGGCATGGTCGCGGACTTGGCAGCCGTATCCGGCTCCGGCATCTCCGGGGGCGGTTCGCGCAGGGCAAGATCGACGGGCTTCTCGTCGAGATCGGGAAAGGCGCTCACACCGGTGATCGGCGCGCGGCGATCCGCGATGACGGCGGCGCGGGCCGCGCGCACCTCACCGATGCGGACCTGCAAGGCGCTGGAGGCAAGGCTGCCGACGATCCCGCCTTCCGATTCGATCTGCTGGAAGGCCTCCCAGGCCGTTTCGCAAAGCGCTTCGGTGAGCGCCTCGTAGCCACCGGCGCCGGCAGCGGGATCGACCACGCGCCACAGATTGCTCTCGTGCAGCAGAACATTCTGTGTGTTGCGCGCCACGCGCCGGGCGAAAGCGTCCGGCAGGCCGAGCGCAGCGGTGAAGGGCAGAACGGTGATCGTGTCCGCGCCACCGATACCGGCGGAGAAACTCGCGATCGTCGTGCGCAGAAGATTGACCCAGGGGTCGCGCTGCGTCGTTATCCGCCAGGCGGTCTCGGCGTGCAGGCGGATCGGCGCCGGATCGAACCCCGCCGCAGCCTCGACGCGCGCCCAGAGGCGGCGCAGCGCCCGGAATTTGGTGATGGTGGCGAATTGATCGGCATCCGCCGCCAGCAGGAAGGCGAGATTGCGCCGACCCTGCTCCGGATCAACACCTGCGAGT
>NZ_DATGCW010000138.1:0-2446 GCF_035311605.1 Saliniramus sp. | reverse complement strand
CTCCGGCTCGTCGAAATCGACGCCGGTGGTCTCGTAGCGCCCGGATTCGAAGATCAGCGCCTCTTCCTGCAAAAGAGCGCGGTTGCCGGTGAAGGTTCCGGTATCGGCGGTGATCGCGCCGTCGCCGGCCGAAGTGGGGCGTCCCTGGCGGTTCAGCATGATGATTCTCCGTGGGTGGAGGAAAGAATAGTCGTGATTGGGGAAGTGCCGGTCGCGTCGATCACCCCAGCACCTCCTTCAGTGCCGCGACATAAGCCGCGCGGTCGTCTTCGGTATTGACCTCGGTGGAGGCGACGAGCAGCAGGTCGTCACAGCCGGCATCGGGGGCAAGGCGTGAATACGGCACGCCGCCCAGAACACCCTTGTCGGCGAGCGCCTCGACCACTTTCGCCGCATCTTTCGGCAGCTTCAGCGTGAACTCGTTGAAGAACGCGCCGGTGATCACCTCGATGCCGGGCACGCCCGCGAGCGCGTCGGCGAGCGCCACGGCATTGGCGTGGTTGACCCGGGCCAGACGCTGCAGGCCAACCTGGCCGAGCAGGGTCATATGGATGGTGAAGGCGAGGCAGCACAGACCCGAATTGGTGCAGATATTCGAGGTCGCCTTGTCACGGCGGATATGCTGCTCGCGGGTGGAGAGCGTCAGCACGAAGCCGCGCTTGCCCTCGGCATCCACCGTCTCGCCGCACAGGCGCCCCGGCATCTGGCGCACGAATTTCTGGCGCGCGGCGAAGAGCCCGACATAGGGGCCGCCGAAATTCAGGCTGTTGCCGATCGACTGGCCTTCGCCCACGACGATGTCGGCGCCCATCGCGCCGGGCGGCTTGATCAGGCCAAGCGACATCACCTCGGTAAAGGCGGCGATGAGGAGCGCACCATGGGCATGCGCTTTCTCGGCGATCTTCGTCAGATCACGCAGATTGCCGAACACATCCGGCGTCTGCACGACGACGCAGGAGGTCTCGTCGTCGATCGCGGCGATGATGTCCTCGTCGGCGCGCGGGTCAGCCGGCAGCGACACGACCCTGTCGCCCGACATCTGCGACAGGGTCTCGATCACATCGGCATAATGGGGATGCAGCCCGCCCGAGAGCACCGCCTTGCCACGCTTCGTGACACGGTGCGCCATCAGCACGGCTTCGCCGGCGGCGGTGGAGCCGTCATACATGGAGGCATTGGCCACATCCATGCCGGTCAGCGCCGCCACCTGGGTCTGGAATTCGAACAGGTATTGCAGCGTGCCCTGCGCGATTTCCGGCTGATAGGGAGTGTAGCTCGTGAGGAATTCCGAGCGCTGGATGACGTGATCGACGGTCGCGGGCACATGGTGCTTGTAGGCACCGGCCCCCACAAAGAAGGGCACGGAACTCGCCGTCACGTTGCGTCCGGCCATCCGGCCCAGAATGCGCTCGACCTCCATCTCGCCCTTGCGGCGCGGCAGGTCCAGCGGTTCGGTCAAGAGTTTGTCCGCCGGGACGTCGGCGAACAGATCGTCGATCGCATCCACGCCGATCTTCGCGAGCATCTCGCTGCGATCATCAGGGGACAGGGGCAGATAACGCATGGTTTTCTCCGCAGCTTCGTTCGAAGCGGTTTCTCGCTGCCGCTTTGTGGGTCCGACCGCCGCGATCATGCGCGGCGGAAAAATCATCGTTGCAGGGGACACTCTGACCAGATGTGTCAGCGCGCCCGGTTCTCAACCTGTTGGCTCTCACCGTGTCCTTGGTGCAGTGTCCTTCCCGCCCTGTCCCCGCCTTCGCGAGAACAGGGCGCAGGGCGGGCGATTTCCGTCTCAGGAAATCGACTTCACATAGGCCTGGTAGTCTTCCTCGCTCATCAACTCGTCGAGCTCGGAGGTATTGGCGATCTTGAGCTTCAGGAACCAGCCGGCGCCGGCGGGATCCTCGTTGATGGTGCCGGGCGCGGCTTCGAGATCGCCGTTGACTTCCACGACTTCGCCCGAGACCGGCGCATAGACTTCACTCGCCGCCTTCACACTCTCGACCACGGCCGCCTCGCCCCCTTTCTCGAGTGCCTTGCCGGCCTCGGGGAGCTCCACATAGACCACGTCGCCCAACTGGCTCTGGGCGTAATCGGTGATGCCGACAATGCCGGTATCGCCATCGATGCGAATGTATTCGTGGTCCTTGGTGTAGCGGGTCGTGGACATGGCGTGCCTCCTGCGGCTCGGTTGGCGTCAGCGCTTGTAGCGATGTTCGGTGAAGGGGAGTTTCGCGACCCTGGCCGGCTGGGCCTTGCCGCGTACGATCAGATGAAGGGCGGTGCCGGGCTCGGCATGCAGCGTCGCGACATAACCCATGGCCACGGGGCCGCCGACGCTGGGGCCGAACCCGCCCGAGGTGACGATGCCAATCTCCGCGCCGTCGGGCGTTGCGATCACCGTGCCCTCGCGGGCCGGTGCGCGGCCTTCGGGCAGGATGCCGAC
>NZ_DATGCW010000137.1:0-4652 GCF_035311605.1 Saliniramus sp. | reverse complement strand
CCTTGGAGCCGAGCTTGAAGGCCATGCCCTGCTTTTGCAGCATACGCTGAAACTGCGTGGCGACATCGCCGTCCATGCCGGCGAGGATGCGGTCGAGGAATTCCACCACCGTGACCTCGGCGCCCAGCCGGCGCCAGACCGAACCCATTTCGAGACCGATCACACCGCCGCCGATCACCACCATCTTTTTTGGCACTTCCGCCAGATCGAGCGCACCCGTCGATGAGACGATACGCTTCTCGTCGATCTCGATGCCGGGCAGGCTGACCACATCGGAACCGGTGGCGATGACGATGTTCTTCGTCTCGATCTCCTGGACCTTGCCGTCCTCACCCGTCACCGAGACCTTGCCGGCGGCGAGGATCTTGCCGGTGCCGTGGAAGGCGTCGATCTTGTTCTTCTTGAGCAGGAATTCGATGCCCTTGGTATTGCCCTCGATCGCATCGTCCTTGTGGGCGAGCATCGCCTTCAGATCAAGCTTGGGATTGCCGACATCGATACCGAGCGTCTTGAAATGCGTCCCCGCCTCCTCGAACAGATGCGAGGCGTGCAGCAGCGCCTTGGAGGGGATGCAGCCGACATTCAGGCAGGTGCCGCCATGGGCCGCACGCTTTTCGATGACGGCGGTCTTCATGCCCAGCTGTGCCGCGCGGATGGCGCAGACATAGCCGCCGGGGCCGGTACCGATGATGACGAGATCGTAGGTCATGCAATTTGCCTCGTTATTCTTGCCCGCTGCTGTCGCGGTTGTGAAGTCGTGAAGGGTCGATGTAGTCGGGAAGGATCGTCGTTTCGTCGATCACGGCCGAAGCGAGTTGCGCGACGGTCAGGTTGCGTGCATCACGCAGATCCGCCCCGCGAAGAATGGTGCCACGCAGATCGGCATCGGCGAAATCGGCACCTCGAAAAGAGGCCCCCGTCGCATCCGCCCCCGACAGGTTGGCAAGGCGCAGGGAGGCGCCACTGAGATCTGTGCGCCTGATGAAGGCGCCGTGGATGTCCAGTCTCGGAACCCTCCCCGGCGCCTTGCCGATTGCTTCGGCTTCGCTCATGCCGCCTCCCCGATTCGAGCCTGCAGCGTTCTGATGATCTCCCGAATATCGACGGGAGGTTCATCGTCACCATAGGCGAAACCGCCCTCCCGAAGATAGGCCTGCAACAGCTCGAAGACAGGATCGGACAGATCCGGAAAGTCTTTCGCGACCTCGCGCAGGACATAGACGGCACTCAGCCGCACTTCGAGATTTGGATCGCGCAACTGTCCGACAGCGCGGACGAACAACTCCGTAACATGTGAGCGCCGCGCGAGGGCCGCCTGCGTGTTGGCGGCTCTAGCCTGCGAAGAGGCCGGTGAAAGCTGGCGCCAGGCGAGGAGCGAACCGACCAGCGCCGCCCCGCCGAGAGCGAGGTTGCGCAACAATTCCGACAGCGCGACCCAGATATCCACCGGGCGTTATCCCCCGTTTCGTGATCACAGATCCAGAACCAGCCGCGCCGGGTCTTCCAGGGCTTCCTTGATGCGCACGAGGAAGGTCACGGCTTCCTTGCCGTCGACGATGCGGTGATCGTAGGAGAGCGCCAGATACATCATCGGGCGCGCCACGATCTGACCGTCCTTGACCACCGGGCGCTGCTCGATGCGGTGCATGCCCAGAATGCCCGATTGCGGTGCGTTCAGGATCGGCGTCGACATCAGCGAGCCGTAGATGCCGCCATTGGTGATCGTGAAGGTGCCGCCCTGCATCTCTTCGATTGTCAGCTTGCCGTCACGGGCGCGCTTGCCGAAATCGTTGATCTGCTTCTCGACACCGGCAATGGAGAGCTGGTCGGCATCGCGCACAACCGGCACGACGAGGCCCTTCTCCGTGCCGACGGCGATGCCGACATGGTAATAGTTTTTATAAACGAGATCGGTGCCGTCGATCTCGGCATTGACGGCGGGGACTTCCTTCAGGGCCTGGACCACGGCCTTGGTGAAGAAGCCCATGAAGCCGAGCTTCACGCCGTGCTTCTTCTCGAAGATGTCCTTGTATTGCTTGCGCAGATCCATCACCGCGCCCATGTCGACATCGTTGAACGTCGTCAGCATGGCGGCGGTGTTCTGCGCGTCCTTGAGACGGCGCGCAATGGTCTGGCGCAGCTTGGTCATGCGCACACGCTCTTCGCGATCGGCATCGACCGGCGCGGAAGCGGGGCGCGCCTGTTGCGCGGGCGCGGAAGAGGGCGCATTGCTGCCGCCGGAGGCGATCGCCGCGAGCATGTCGCCCTTGGTCACGCGGCCATCCTTGCCGGATCCCGATAAGTTCGAGGGATCGACGCCGCTCTCGGCGGAAAGACGTGAGACGGCAGGGCCATGATCGGTAGCCTTCGCGGCGGAAGCGGGCTTGGCCGCTTCCGGCTTGCTCTCGGCCTTGGGGGCGTCCTTCTTCTCTTCTTTTTTCTCTTCCTTCTTGGCCGGCGCCGCAGCCGCGCTGCCGCCCTCGTCGATCGAGCCGAGCAGCGCATCGGGCTCCACCGTCTCGCCCTCCTGGGCGACGATGTCGCCGAGTACGCCGGAAGCCGGGGCGTTCACTTCGAGGGTGACCTTGTCAGTCTCGAGCTCGACCAGCGGCTCGTCGGCCTTCACGGCCTCACCGGGTTGCTTGAACCAGCGGGCGATGGTCGCTTCGCTGACGGATTCGCCGAGGGTGGGTACGCGGATTTCTGTGGCCATGGTGATCTTCGTCTTTGTTTGGGCATAAACCCGGTCATATCAGGTGTTCCCGACGCTCGGGCCGGGAACGCGAAACGCGTGCGGCTCAGGCGCCGTAGACCTCGTCCATGAAGGCCTTGAGCTGCTGCTGGTGCTTCGACATCAGGCCCGTCGCGGTGGCGGCGGAGGCGGCGCGGCCGGCATAGCGGGCGCGCGGCACCTTGGAGCCGGCCTGCTTGAGCACCCATTCGAGATAGGGCTCGACGAAGCTCCACGAGCCCATGTTCTTCGGCTCTTCCTGGCACCAGACGACATCGGCGTTCTTGAAACGCGACAACTCGGACTGCAGAGACTTCAGCGGGAAGGGATAGAGCTGCTCGACGCGCATCAGGTAGACATCGTTGATGCCGCGCTTCTCGCGCTCCTCGAACAGGTCGTAATAGACCTTGCCCGTGCACAGCACGACGCGACGGATCTTGTCATTCTTGGCGAGTTGCACATCGCCGATACCGGCAGCCGCGTCGTCCCACAGGATGCGGTGGAAGCAGGAATCGGGGCCCATTTCTGACATCTTCGAGACGCAGCGCTTGTGGCGCAGCAGACTTTTCGGCGTCATCAGGATCAGCGGCTTGCGGAAGTCTCGCTTCAGCTGACGGCGCAAGACATGGAAATAGTTTGCGGGCGTGGAGCAATAGGCGATCTGCATGTTGTCTTCCGCGCACATCTGCAGGAAACGCTCCAGACGGGCGGAGGAATGCTCCGGACCCTGGCCCTCATAGCCGTGCGGAAGCAGGCAGACGAGGCCCGACATGCGCAGCCACTTGCGCTCGCCCGAGGAGATGAACTGGTCGAACACGACCTGCGCGCCGTTGGCGAAATCGCCGAACTGCGCCTCCCAGAGAACCAGCGCATTGGGCTCGGAGAGCGAGTAGCCGTATTCGAAGCCGAGCACGGCCTCTTCCGAGAGCATCGAATTGATGACCTCGTAATGCGCCTGACCCTCGCTGACATGGTTGAGCGGCGTGTGGCGCTGTTCCGTTTCCTGGTCGAGCAGGACGGAATGACGCTGCGAGAAGGTGCCGCGCTCCACATCCTGCCCCGACAGGCGCACCCGGTGGCCTTCCCTGACCAGCGATCCGAAGGCGAGCGCCTCGGCGGTGGCCCAGTCGACACCCTCGCCGGTATCGATCATCTTGCGGCGATTGTCGACGAAACGGCGGATGGTGCGGTGGACGTTGAAGCCCTCGGGCACCGTTGTGATCTTGCGACCGATATCCTCCAGCGTCTCCATGCTGATGCCGGTGGCGCCACGACGCGGATCGTCGCTGTCCTCCTTCACGGCCTTCAGCCCTGACCAGCGCCCGTCCAGCCAGTCGGCCTTGTTGGGCTTGAAACCCTGGACGCTGTCGAATTCCTGATCGAGTTTGGCACGCCATTCGGCCTTTGCGGCGTCGATCTCCTCCTCGGTGATGACGCCTTCCTCGATCAGTTTCTTGCTGTAGATCGCGAGCGTGGTTGGATGCTCGCGGATGATCTTGTACATCCGCGGCTGGGTGAAGGATGGCTCGTCGCCTTCGTTATGGCCGAAGCGACGGTAGCACAGCATGTCGATCACGACGGGCTTGTGGAAGCGCTGGCGGTATTCCGTCGCCACCTTTGCCGCATAGACCACCGCTTCAGGATCGTCGCCGTTACAGTGGAAGATCGGCGCCTCGACCATCTTCGCCACATCGGAAGGGTAGGGCGAGGAGCGCGAGTAGCGCGGGTTGGTGGTGAAGCCGATCTGGTTGTTGATGATGAAGTGGATCGAGCCACCGGTGCGGTGTCCCTTCAGCCCCGACAGGCCGAAGCATTCCGCCACCACGCCCTGGCCGGCAAAGGCGGCATCGCCGTGCAGCAGCAGCGGCAACACCGAATTGCGGTTCTCGCCGGTCTCGCCGTGCTGGTCCTGCTTGGCGCG
>NZ_DATGCW010000136.1:0-9216 GCF_035311605.1 Saliniramus sp. | reverse complement strand
TGGTTCAACCCTTCATTCCGGATTCCGCATCTAAACTGTTGGATTTGCTCGCGGTTTCCCCAGAGCAGCGCCTCGTTGCGGCGATCGGGGAGGGCGGTCGTCTTGCGCCCGGCGCAGCGCTCCCGGCGCCGCAGCCGGTCTTCCCCCGCTTCATCGAGCCGGAAGCATCGTGAGCTGCCCATGATCGTCGACAGCCATTGCCATCTCGATTTCCCGGAATTCGCCGAGGACCTGCCCGGAGTGCTCGCCCGCGCGGAGGCGGCGGGTGTGGGGCGCGTGGTCACGATCTCGACGCGGGTGAGGAAATACGACACCTACCGCGCCCTCGCCGAGAGCGATCCGCGCATCTTCTTCAGCATCGGCACGCATCCACACAATGCCGGCGAGGAGCCGGATGTGCCGGTTGCGGATCTGGTGCGGCTGTCGGCGCATCCGCGTTGCGTCGCGATCGGGGAGGCGGGGCTCGATTATTATTATGACAAGAGCCCGCGCGATGTGCAGGGCAACGTGTTTCGCACCCATATCACCGCCGCACGCGAGACCGGGCTTCCCCTCGTCATCCATGCCCGTGACGCGGATGAGGAGATGATGGATATCCTGACGGATGAGTTCAGCAAGGGGCCCTACAAGGCTGTCCTGCATTGCTTTTCGTCCGGCGAGAAGCTCGCTTTGACAGGTATCGAGCTCGGTTTCGCCATCTCGTTCTCCGGCATCGTCACGTTCAAGCGTTCGGAGGAACTGCGCGGCATTGCCCGCAAGATCCCGCGCGAGCGTCTTCTCGTGGAGACTGATGCGCCCTATCTCGCTCCTCAGCCGGTGCGTGGCAAGACCAACGAGCCGGCCTATACGGCGCATACCCTGCGCATTCTGGCCGAAACCCTCGACATGCCGCCGGCGGAGCTCGAAGCGATGACGACGGAGAATTTCTACAAACTGTTCGCCAAGGCAGCGCAGGCCGATGGCAGGGCAGGCGCCTGATCATGGCGCTGGTCGCGACCATTCTCGGATGCGGCTCGTCCGGCGGCGTGCCCCGCATCGGCACCGGCTGGGGCGCCTGTGATCCGAACGAGCCGCGTAACCGGCGCCGCCGCTGCTCGCTCTTCGTAAGCCGCAGCCATTCCGCCGGCGAAACCGCTATCCTGTTCGACACCTCACCGGATCTTCGTGAACAATTGCTCGACGCCGAAATCCGGCATCTCGATGCGGTGGTCTTCACCCACGAACATGCCGACCACACCCACGGCATCGACGACCTGCGCCCGCTCGTGATCCATATGCGTCGCCGGATTCCCGTCTATATGGATGAGAAGACGACGAAAATCCTGGAAGAGCGCTTTGATTACTGCTTCACGACGCCCGATGGCAGCAACTATCCGCCGATCCTCGATTCTCGCCTGATCGCCGAAGACAGGCCCGTCGAGATCGCGGGGGAGGGTGGCGCGATCCGTGCCCGGCCCTTCCGCATGATCCATGGCGGCACGGATGCGCTGGGCTTTCGCATCCATGATTTCGCCTATGCCCCGGATGTGAGCACCATGCCCGAGGCCGCCGAGGCGCAACTGCACGGGCTCGAGACGCTGGTGATCGATGCGCTTCGCTACAACCCGCATCCGACCCATTTCAATGTCGCCGACGCTCTCAACCTCATCGAGCGCGTACGACCGCGCCATGCCGTTCTGACCAACCTGCATACCGATCTCGACTATCGCGAACTCGCCCGGCAGTTGCCCGATCACGTCGAGCCGGCCTTCGACGGCATGCGCATCACGATTTCCGAATAAGCCTCTGGTCTGTCGCGCGCAGCCGCGCAAAACCACATGGGTGTCGCGGGCCTTGGCCTGTGGGCCGCGAGGTCCGACGATGCATCGGCGCCATCAGTGCGGGCACGGGGCTCGTTGCGGGGCGCGAGGACTGATGTCAAAGGGGATCAAGGCCATGATGCGTGCAAAGATGCAGGCAGCCTATGTCGGCGAAGACGGACTCGAAATTGGCGAAGTGCCGTGCCCCGAACCGAAACCGCAAGAGATCCTCTTGCGGGTACGTACGGCGGCGCTCAACCGTGCCGACCTCGCCGTCGCTTCAGGCGCCGCCCATGGAGCGATGGGCGGGCGCGGCACTGTTCCGGGCCTCGAATTCGCTGGCGAAATCGCGGCACTGGGCAGCGACGTCACCAACTGGCAGGTGGGCGACCGCGTCATGTGCAGCGGCGCCGGTGGTTATGCGGAATATGCCGTCACCGATCATTTGCGGGCGCTGCCGATCCCCGAGGGATTCGATTTCGACCGCGCCGCGACCCTGCCGCTGGCGCTCCAGACCATGCATAACGCGCTCGTCGAGAATGGCGGCATGAGCGCCGGCGACAGCGTCCTGATTCTCGGCGCGAGCAGCGGCGTCGGGCTGATGGGCCAGCAGATCGCGCGCCTTCTGGGCGCCCGCGTTGTGATCGGCTCGTCGACCGACGATGCGCGCCGCGCGAAACTGACGGAATTCGGCGCACATCACGCCATCAATACCAGCGATGCGGATTGGCCTGACCAGGTGCGCTCGCTCACTGATGGCGGCGTCGATCTGGTCATCGACCAGATTTCCGGGCCGCTGGTGACGCCGGCCATGCAGGCTGCTGCCGTGCGTGGGCGCATCGTCAATGTCGGTCGCCTCGGCGGCAGTACGACCGAATTCGATTGCGACCTGCATGCGCTCAAGCGCATCCGCTATATCGGCGTCACGTTCCGCACGCGCTCGATCGAGGAAATCCGCGCCATCGTTGCCGGCGTGAAGCGCGACCTCTGGCCGGCCGTCTGTGACGGCACGCTGCATCTGCCGATCGATCGCAGCTTCGCGCTCGCCGATGCGGTCGAAGCGCTGGAGCACATGCACGCGAACCGCCATTTCGGCAAGATCCTCCTGCATCCGTGACGCTGCACCTGGAGCGGATCAAGCGGTGCCGACCGGGCGGCGCGCACGAACGCGTGCGCGTTGCAAGCCCGGACACCAAGCGTCGGGCGCAAGCCATTGCGTTGACAGGCTTTCTTCCGGATATTTTTAGTTCCATAATATATCTTATGCGAAAAACTGATTTTGGTTCTGGCGGTTATGTGCAGCAGCGCGGCAATGTGCTGGCACGGACAGTCGACACTGAACCCGATCCTGCGCGATTGCCGACGTTCCGACGCCCTGCCCGGGCGCCTCAGGCCGAACCGTGGCGCTTGTTTGAAGCCTGATTGAGCGCAGCCTGCCACGCGCCTTTCTGATGCACGAACCGAGGCGCGCGAAGCATGGCGTTTGAGAACGCGCCTGATCGCCGGAGCAGCACACACCGTTCGGCATTCGCAGACGTCGAGCGGAATTGTGACCGGGCGGGCCACCTGCGGACGATAGCTGTATCCGGCGCTGCGTTCAGCGCATCATTGCCGGGTGCGATGCGCATTGCGAGTATCGGGCACCGCGGCGGCCTGGCCGTATGCCCTGCCCGCATGCGCTGCCCTGCCTGCCGGACCGGCGCGGCCATATGTGCTTCTGTGCTTCTCCATGATGGCGAGAATCCGATTGCCGGATTATACTCCGGATTGATGGAGGGTATTGATGATCGGTAGCATTGTCGTCTTGATGGCGGTTATCAGTCTGTGGCTTGGAATGCGCGCGCCGCGTGGTCTTGTGCGCAATCTGCTCCTCATTGGCCCCGGTATCGTGATCGTCAGCATTGTACCGTTGCTGATGGGCATCTTTTTCGATCCCGAAGGACGGATCGTCGGCAATGCGCAAGGGCTCGGGTTTATTGCATTTTTCGGTCTGGTCGCCGGCGGACTCGTGATGATTGCCGGTTTCATCGCCAGGCTGATCAAGGACTGATCCGTGGCTGATCCGAGAAATGCGTGGACACATTGCCCGCCCGACATGCAAGCGTTATGAAGAGGCACGCTTAATCGAACACCGAACTAACGGGACTCGTTCCGGCGCCTGCCATGAGGTCGAGATGTTTCAACACCTGACTTTCTTCGCACCGGTTACGCGCCGCAGATCAGGCCTTGCTGCCATCAACCTGGGCGTGAGCGCGGCCCCTGCCCGCGCCGAGACGCCTATCGGCGAAATCACCGGTGAAGTCGGTGCCGAGGCATTCGTCCGGGAGACGCTGGACGTGCCCTCGGAAGGCACCGCGACGGCGGAGTTCTCGGATTTCGGGCCGGTGATCACGGTGTCGATCCCGGGGCATGAACAGGGCGGCGAGAGCCGGATGCGTAATGTCGAGTCGCTGGACTTTTCGCTCATGGGCAGCGACGTCATGGATATCGATGTCAGCTTTTCCCCGATGGCATGTCGGGGCCCTTCCATATCAGCACCGACGTGCCGCGTGATGCGCAGATCAGCTTCGACAGGCTTGATCTCGACGACGATGCCGCGATGGCCGAGGGTAATTTCACCGCCCTGCTCTGCCGCCAGGACGATTTCATGAGCCCGCCGGATACCGATGACTGCATCGAGTCGCGCGGTCGCTTCACCACGCAACTGCGTCCCGGCGCATGAGCGGGACGGACGGCCCTACCCTGTTCATCGACGCCGATGCCTGCCCGGTGAAGGACGAGTGCTACCGCGTGGCTGCGCGCCATGTTTCGCAGGTTTTTCTGGTTTCCAATCGCCGCATCGGCGTGCCGCGTGATCCGCAGATATCCCTCGTCGTCGTGGACGAGGGGCTCGACAAGGCCGACGACTGGATCGCCGAGCGTGCCGTGCCGCGCAGCGTCGTCGTTACCGCCGATATCCCGCTCGCGGCCCGCTGTGTCGCCGCCGGCGGTCAGGCCGTGACGCCGAAGGGCGAGATCCTCGACGAAAGCCGCATCGGCATGGCGCTGGCTTCGCGCAATCTGATGACCGATCTGCGCAGCGCCGGCCAGCAGACCGGCGGCCCGGCGCCTTTTGCGAGCGCAGACCGCTCGCGTTTCCTGCAAAGCCTCGAGAGCGCCATGCGCCGCGCCGCGCGCGCCGGTTGAGTTTGTTTTACCGCGCATCCTCGTCCGGGAGCGCGCGGACCATCCCCACATCCTGCGGGGCGATGGCCACGCTCTTGATCACGGCGTGACAGGTCTGGCCGGGCTCGAGCCCCATGGCCGCGACCGCCCGGCGCGTCACCCGTGCGATCAGCCGATCCTCGCCCATGGCGAGCGTCACCAGCGCGCCGGGGCCCTGGCCGGGATGGATTTCGGTAATGGTACCGGTGAGGATGTTGAGCGCGGAAAGACCCTCGGGCCGGGCGCGCGAGAGGATCACGTCCTGCGCCGCGATGCGCACACGGATCACCGCGCCCGGCTCATGGGCCACGCGGGGCAGCCACATCCTGCCGCCGGCGCCATCGAGCGCACTCAGCCCGTCCGCATGATGCGCCACGACACGGGCGGTGAGGATCGAGGCGGCGCCGCGCGCACCCATCGCGGCGACATCGCCCAGAACCTGCTGCGGCGACCCCATGGCCGTGACCTTGCCGTCGCGCAGGGCGACGACGGTGGTGGCGAGTCGGGCCACCTCCGCCGAGGAATGGCTGACATAGAGGATCGGGATATCCACCGCATCCCGCAGGCGCTCGAAGTAGGGCAGGATTTCTGCCTTGCGCGCCTCGTCGAGCGCCGCGAGCGGCTCGTCGGCGAGGATCAGCTTCGGCGCCGCGAGCAGCGCCCGTCCGATCGCCACACGCTGCTTTTCACCGCCCGAGAGCGCGCCGGGGCGGCGATCAAGGAGATGGCCGATGCCAAGAAGGTCAACGACCCGACCGAAATCCTCGCGCTTGGCATCACGCGGCGCGAACCAGCGCCCGTAGAGCAGGTTCTGCCGTACGCTCATATGTGGAAACAGCCGCCCCTCCTGGAAGATATAACCCAGACGCCGGCGATGCGGTGGCAGGAAGCAGCGCGCGGCGGTATCGACGAGCACCCAGTTGCCGGCGGCGATACGCGCCGTATCCGGTCGCAGGAGCCCGGCCACCGCATTGATCAGGGTGGTCTTGCCCGAGCCCGAGGCGCCGAACAGCACCGTCACGCCGGGCCGCGCCTCGAAGGTGACATCGAGGTCAAATCCCGGAAACGTATGGCGGAGGCAGACCGAGAGCGTCATGAGCCCGATACCCTCTTCGCGACGCGCCGCGCGATGAATTCCGACAGGATCAGCGCGGCCATGGCAATGATGATCGCCACGATGACGAGCCGCCCCGCGGCCTCCTGCCCACCCGGCACCTGCAGGAAGGCGTAGATCGCCGAGGGGATCGTGCGTGTCTCACCGGGAATGTTGGAGACGAAGGTGATGGTCGCGCCAAACTCGCCGATCGCCTTGGCGAAAGCGAGGATCGCGCCGGCGATCACGCCGGGCAGGATCAGGGGCAGGGTCACGGTGGCAAACACCCAGGGCTTCGATGCGCCGAGCGTCGCCGCCGCCGCTTCGAGCTTCGGATCGACCGCCTCGACGGCAAGCCGGATGGCGCGCACCATCAGCGGAAAGGCCATCACTCCGGCGGCAATGGCAGCACCCGTCCAGCGAAACGCGACGACGATACCGAACCATTCTTCGAGGAATTGCCCCACGGAGCCCCGCCGCCCCAAGGTGATCAGGAGCAGATACCCCGTCACCACCGGCGGCAGGATCAGCGGCATATGCACGAGCCCGTTCAAGACTTGCTTGCCGGGAAACTCCCAGCGCGCCAGCGCATAGGCGACGAAAATGCCGAGCGGAAGGCTGACCAGCGTCGCCCAGAAGGCGACCCGCAGGCTCAGCCACACCGCCTGCCATTCATCCGGCCCCAGCCATGTGGTGATCGCCTCCGGCATCAATCGGGAACGCTGAAGCCGTATTCGCGCCAGATCGGGGCGGCGATGTCGGAGGAGAGGAAATCGAGGAAGTCCTGCGCGCGTCGATGCTCGCTTTGCGCTGTGATCGCGGCGGGCAGCGTGATCGGTGTATGGCTGCCCTCGGGGAAGGTTGCGATGACGCTCACGCTATCCTCCACCAGGGCGTCCGAGGCGTAGACGATTCCCAAAGGCGCCTCCCCCAGCGCGACGAAGGCGAGCGCCGAGCGGACATTGTCCGATTGCGCCACATGCGGCGCAACGGCACCCCACAGACCGAGCGTGGTGAGCGCCTCGCGCCCATACATGCCGGCGGGAACCGCATCGACCAGCGCCATGGAGAGCCGCCCGCCATCGAGCATGCCGACGAAATCGAGATTTTCGTCGATCGAGACGGGTGACGCATCAGCCCCATGCGCAATCAGGACGAGGCTGTTGCCCAGGATGGCGCGCCGCGACCCCTCGCGCAGCTCACCCGCAGCGGCAAGCGCGTCCATCCAGTCGGTATTCGCCGAAATGAAGATATCCGCCGGCGCGCCCGCCTCGATCTGGCGCGCGAGGGCGGAGGAGCCGGCAAAGGAGATCACGACACGGCTGCCGGTTTCGTCCATCCAGCGCGCAGCTACTGCCTCAAGGGCGTTGGTCAGGCTGGCAGCCGCGAAGACGACGAGGTCATCCGCCCGCGCGGGCGCGGCGATGAAGAAAGTTGCTGCAAGAAGAGCAGCCGCAGCGCGGCGGCAGAACCGGCGAAACATCATTCCTCCTTGATATGTACGCCCGAACATATCGATGATCCGGACCGAAGATCAAGCGCTATTTCCCGTCGGAAATATCGCTGAGCAGACCCTGCAATGCGCAGAGCTCTGCCCTGCCCGCGCGCGCCGCTTCGGCCTCGAAGGCGCGATAGGTGGCGAGGACCTTGTGGCCGGTTCCGGTCAGCCGCGCCCCGCCGCCCTGCGCCCCGCCGCGCGTGCTCTCGACCACCGGCTCGCGAAACATGGCATTCATCGTCTCGATCAGCATCCAGGCGCGTTTGTAGCTCATGCCCATGACGCGCCCCGCCGCCGCGATCGACCCGGCTGAATCGATCCGCTCAAGCAGCTCGGCCTTGCCGGGCCCGATCATGCCGCGCTCACCGAAAACGATGCGAATCCGCAGGCGGGGATTTTCGCGATGCTCACTCATCCGCGGAGGTTTACGCGGGTTGGCGCGGAAGGCAATGCTCTGCGTGAGCCCGGGCACCATGACTTGCGGCACAAGCATGCGACCCGAGGGCGCGCTCTGGAGCGCATGCCGATCTGACGGAGTCAGGCCGGGCGCTTTAAGTTATTGCTCAACGCATCATTTTC
Source organism: Saliniramus sp. (assembly GCF_035311605.1). Taxonomy (NCBI): domain Bacteria; kingdom Pseudomonadati; phylum Pseudomonadota; class Alphaproteobacteria; order Hyphomicrobiales; family Salinarimonadaceae; genus Saliniramus; species Saliniramus sp. The sequence goes on along the minus strand of NZ_DATGCW010000136.1, from coordinate 1,043 downwards.
TCCGTCAGCCGGTCTCCACCGGATGGAATGATGCCCTAGAGCGGCCCCCTTCCTGATTGAATCGCGTTTGGGGATTCCCAAAGCAGCGGTTGACTGATTCATTGTCGTGACCACAGAGATCGGGACGGCGATGATGGGAAAATCACTTTCGATGGATTTGCGGGCGCGGGCGCTTTCGGCGGTTGATGGCGGCATGAGCCGGAGGGCGGCGGCACGGCGTTTCGGGGTATCGATTTCGTCGGTGATCCGCTGGGACGCCGCGCGGCGCCTGACTGGAACCTTTTCGCCCCGGAAACAGGGTGGCGACACGCGGTCACGTCAGTTGGAAGCCCATCATGCGCTGGTGATGGAGTTGTTCGAGGAACAGCGGGACCAGAGCCTCGATGAGTTGCGGGCCCGGCTCGCGGAGCACGGTGTGGTCGCCTCGACCTCGGCCCTTTCGCGATTCTTTCAGCGCCATGATCTGACGCGCAAAAAAAAGCCGGTCACGCAATCGAGCAGGACCGGCCCGACGTGATGAGCCGACGCGAAGCGTGGTTCGCATCCCAGACCGATCTTGATCCTGCACGCCTCGTCTTCATCGACGAAACCTGGGCGACCACGAACATGACGCGCAGCCATGGTCGCAGCAGACGCGGGGAACGGCTGCGCATGGGTTACCCGCACGGCCATCGCAAGACGACGACCCTCGTTGCCGGGCTGCGGCTGGACGGCATGGTGGCTCCCATGGTGCTGGACGGCCCCATCAACGGCGACTGGTTCGAAGCCTATATCCGCCAGATCCTCATCCCCGATCTGAAGGCGGGCGACATCGTGATCATGGATAATCTCTCCAGCCACAAACGCCCGGCGGTACAGGCCATGATCGAAGCAGCCGGCGCCGAGCTGCGCTTTCTTCCACCCTACAGCCCGGACTTCAATCCGATTGAGAACGCCTTCGCCAAACTCAAGGCCCTTCTGCGAAAGGCTGCAGAGCGGACCGTCGATGGATTGTGGAACGCCATCGGCAATCTCGTCGATGTCTTCACACCGACAGAATGTGC
>NZ_DATGCW010000135.1:0-11723 GCF_035311605.1 Saliniramus sp. | reverse complement strand
TCGGCGGTTCTGAACATCGCCATCCGAATCCGCTACCCGGCGAGCCATCGCCTGCACGACGATACGGCGACGGGCCTGCTTGCCTTCGACATTGTCCAACTCGCCCTGCTGCTCTTTCTCACGGGCGGATTGCAGAATCCGTTCAGCCTGCTCTTCCTCGCCCCCGTTCTGATTTCGGCGACGGCCCTGCCGCCGTTGCGCACGCTGTTTCTGGGCCTGCTCGCCGTAGGCTGTGCGACGCTGCTGGCGCTCGCGCATCTGCCGCTGCCCTGGATACCGGGCGAGACCTTCCAGATGCCGTTTCTCTATATCAGCGGCAAATGGTTCGCGATCCTGCTCGGTGCCGCCTTCATCGGCGTCTATGCCTGGCGCATCGCGGAGGAGGGGCGCCAGCTCGCGCAGGCGCTCGCCGCGACGGAGCTGGTCCTCGCGCGTGAGCAGCACCTCTCCCAGATCGACGGCCTCGCCGCTGCGGCGGCACATGAGCTGGGGACGCCGCTCGCGACGATCACCGTCGTCGCCAAGGAGCTCGCCCGGCGCGCCCCGGCGGATACGGAGACGGCGGAGGATCTCGCGCTCCTGCGCGATCAGGCCGAGCGCTGCCGCGCCATTCTCGGCAAGCTGACCTCGCTGAGTGCCGAGGATAAACGCGGGTTTCTCGAGCGAATCACGTTGGGTCATCTGATCGAGGAGATCGTCGATCCTCAGCGCGGCATCGGAGTACCGCTGCATGTCGATATCCGGGGTGAGGGCGCCGAGCCTTATTGCCAGCGCAATGCCGGCCTGATCTACGGTCTGGCCAATCTGATCGACAACGCCATCGATTTTGCCGATTCCGACGTTCATGTGATCGCGCGCTGGGATGCGCGCGAGGTGCGCGTCGAGATCCACGATGACGGGCCGGGCATTCGCCCCGATATCCTGTTGCGGCTTGGTGAGCCCTATGTGACGAGCCGGGGTTCGGACAAACGCGGGCAGGGCGAGCGCATGCAGGGTCACGGGCTCGGAGTCTTCATCGCCAAGACGCTGATCGAGCGCACCGGCGCGCAACTCACGCTCACCAACCAGCCCGCGCCAGGGCACGGCGCCATCGCGCGGATCCTCTGGCGGCGCGAAACTTTCGAATGGCGTGACCCCGCTTTCGACATGCAGGAGCTGGATAACGCGCCGCAGGGGCCTATTTCGATACCATGACGGGTTTTCGACACGTGCGGGTCATCGGAACGTGATCTTCGCACGTAACCCGTAAAAGGGTTGCGCTCGCGGATCACTAGCGTGCAGAGCGCGCCTCAAGACGAGGAGAGAGAATGATGATCGAGGCCGAAATCGAGCGGGATGCCGTGATCGAAGGGGATAACGCCCTGCTGATCGTTGATGACGACCGCCCGTTCTCGACGCGTCTGGCCCGCGCCATGGAGAGCCGTGGCTATCGGGTGACCGTCGCCGAGAGCGTAGCCGAGGGGATCGCGCAGGTCGATGCCGCGCCCCCGGCTTTTGCGATTATCGACATGCGCCTCGGTGACGGCAACGGTCTCGAGGTGATCACCCGGCTGAAGGAGCGGCGTCCGGAAGCGCGCGGTGTCGTCCTCACCGGATACGGCAATATCGCCACGGCAGTGACCGCTGTGAAGATGGGCGCCTTCGATTACCTGGCAAAGCCGGCGGATGCGGACGAGATCGATGCCGCGCTCAAGGCCGGTCCGGAAGGGCGCGCCGATCCGCCGGAGAATCCGATGTCGGCTGATCGCGTGCGCTGGGAGCATATCCAGCGCGTCTATGAGCTGTGTGGACGCAACGTTTCCGAGACGGCGCGCCGGCTCAACATGCACCGGCGTACGCTCCAGCGCATCCTGGCCAAACGCGCGCCGCGCTGACACCTCCTTCAGGCGAGGCGTTCGCGCCTGAGCCGGATCCCGGCGGCGTCGCGATCGAATGTGTCGGGCGTCACGCCGTCATGGCGAAGCGCGTGTTTCTGGAGCTTCCCGCTCGCCGTCTTGGGCAGATCCTGCGTTACGCGGATATAGCGCGGTACCATGAAATGGGGTACGCGATCGGCCAGAAATGCGACCAGCTCCGCCGGGTCGACCGTCTCCCCCGCCACGGGGGTGACGATGGCGAGCACCTCGTCCTCAGTCTCCGCGCTCGCCACCGCCACCGCCACCGCCTCGCGCACGGCAGGATGGGCAGTGATCTCGGCTTCGAGCGCGAAGGATGAAATATTCTCGCCGCGCCGGCGGATCACGTCCTTGATGCGGTCGACGAAAAAATACCGGCCCTGATCATCCTGCCGGAACGCATCCCCCGTGTGGAACCAGCCGTTTCGCATGGATTCGGCCGTGGCCTGTGGATTACGATAATATCCCGCGAACAGCGCCCAGGGGCGGTGCGAACGGATGACCAGTTCGCCGATGCCGCCGCGCGCGACGGGGATGTCGTTCTCGTCGACGATACGCAGTTCGAAGGGCGCGCGCGGCATCCCGGCAAGGCCGGCATCATGGCCGTCCTCGCCGATTCCCGGCCCTGCAATGAGCGGGCTCGCGATTTCTGTCATGTTATAGACCGTGTAGAGCGCGGATCCGAAGCGCTCGCGGAAGCGCGGGGCGTCCTCACCGAAGGGGACGATATAGACCTTCGCGAGCGGGTGGTCGTGGTCGCGCGCATCGGGCGGTGCCTTGAGCAGGAAATTCGCCATCACGCCGAGCAGCAGCACCACCGTGGAGCCGGTATCGCGGATCGCCTGCCAGAAATCACCTGTGCGGAATTCCGGAATCATCGCCATGGTTGCGCCGCGGGCGAGGCTCGCATGGACATAGAGCGTGCTGCCGCAGTGGAAGATCGGCCCTGCGATCATGCAGCAATCATCGGGCCCGATCGCCTCAATGGCTTCCGGCCCCATCGTATAATGCTGGATATAGGTGAAGAGCACGCCCTTGGGTGCACCGGTCGTGCCGGAGGTATACATCACCGCCTGCACGTCGAAGGGCCGGATCGGCGCCTCGAGCGCTAGGCCGGTCTCATCGATGCCGACCGGGTCGCGCAGGGGGGCGATGGTGAGACCGGGAATGGCAGTGGGTTCACCATCGCCCGCGACGGTCAGGACATTGCGCAGGGCGCCGTGATCGATCTCGCGCAGCCGCTCGACCAGGGCGGGATGGGCGATCATCAGGCGCGCATCGGCATTGTCGAGGATCTGCGCCAGGGATTGCCCGCGTGCGGCGGTGTTCAACGGGATATAGACGGCGCCGAGATAGTTGATCGCAAACCAGGTCACGAGCAGATCGGGGCCGTTGCCCATCCAGCACAGCACATGCGCCCCCTGACGCACGCCGGCCTGTGCGAGGGCGCAAGCGCGTGCGCGCACGCGGTCGAGGAGTTCGCCGTAGCTCCACACTTCCGGCACGCGCTCGCGCCCGTGCCAGAAGCGGATGCAATCGCGCTGGGGATGTGTGCGCGCGCGGTCTTCGAGCATGTCGCGCAGGACGCAGTCCTCGCGCGGCGGTACGGCATCCGGCGCAATCGGCGTCAAGCCTGCCATGGTATCTCTCCCGATTTCATTCTCGTCGCGACCGCGACGCGCTCTCGGGCGGCGCCGCGATGCGTTTCTGGGTGCCGACAGGCAAACGCGAGCAGCGTGCCGCTGTCCAGCGCGCGCATACAAGCCGGGTCTGGGGATTTTGGGCAGGCGAACCCGTCCGTCAGCGCCGGCCTCCTTGCCTGCGCCGTTTTTGCGGTCGCAAAGCCGGGGTTTCCGCGTTAGAAGCATTGCATTCGGGATCCGGAGGAACAGATGGCGGTATTGATTCTCGGGCTGGTGCTCTTCATCGGCGTCCACAGCTTTACGATGATGCGCGAACGGCGCGCGGCGGCGATCGCGAAGCTGGGTCTGAACGGTTACAAGGGCATTTATTCGGCTCTGGTGCTGCTCGGTTTCGTTCTGATCGTGATCGGTTTCGCGCAATACCGCGCTGACGGCTACATCCAGGTATGGTGGCCGCCGATCTGGACGCAGCATCTCGCGGCCTTGCTCGTCCTGTTCTCATTCATCCTTCTGCCGGCCGCCTATATGCCCGGCTATATCAAGGCGAAGGCGAAGCACCCGATGCTCGCTGCGGTGAAGATCTGGGCGCTGGCGCATTTGCTCGCCAATGGCGATCTCGGTTCGATCATTCTGTTTGGTTCGCTGCTCGCCTGGGCCGTGGTCGCGCGGATTTCGGTAAAGCGGCGCAAGGATGCGCCCTCCGCCGTCAGCGCGCCGGTGACCCGTCCGCAGGCGAAATACGACGTGATCGCGCTGGTGATCGGGCTCGTCGCCTATGTCGCATTCGCCTTCTGGCTGCATTATCTGCTGATCGGTGTGCCCGTCTTCACGGCCTGAGGGGAGAGCCATGTCCGCACAATCGGCCAGCCGCCGTCTCACGGCGCCGGACATTGCCGCACGCAAGGGCGGTCGCGACGCTACGCCGATCGTCGCGCTCACCGCCTATACGGCACCGATGGCACGGCTCGTCGATCATGTGGCGGATGTCATCCTCGTCGGCGATTCGGTCGGCATGGTGGTGCATGGCTACGATTCGACCCTGCCGGTCACCGTCGACATGATGATCCTGCATGCGCAGGCGGTGATGCGCGCCTCGACGCGGGCGCTGGTCGTCGTTGACCTGCCCTTCGCCGCTTATGAGGCCGGCCCGGTGCAGGCTTTCGAGGCAGCGGCGCGAATCATGAAGGAGACCGGCTGCGGCGCGGTGAAGCTGGAGGGCGGTGCGCATATGGCGGAGACCGTGCGCTTCATCTCGCAAAGGGGCATTCCCGTGATGGGCCATACCGGGCTCACGCCGCAAGCGATAGCGTCTCTGGGAAGCTTCCGCGCGCAGGGGCGCGAGCGGGCGCAATGGCCGCAGATGATCGCCGATGCGCAGGCGATCGCCGGGGCCGGCGCCTTCTCCGTCGTGGTCGAAGCGGTTGCCGAGCCGCTCGCGGTGGAGATCACGAAAGCCGTGCATGTGCCCGTCATCGGCATCGGCGCATCGCCGCAATGCGACGGGCAGATCCTCGTGCTCGACGACATGCTGGGGCTCACCGCGCGCACACCGAAATTCGTCAAGCGCTATGCCGAGATCGGGGCGCAGGCCGAACGGGCGCTTGCCGATTATGCCCAGGAGGTGCGTGAGCGCCGCTTTCCGTCGCCGCAGCAGACCTATCCCGAGCGCCAGGGCTGATCAGAAAGCCTGAGCCGGGCCGATCCCGTCACGCCGCGTGCGGCAGGGCCTGGTAGCTGTTGAGCGGCAGGTGGACGAGCACGATCGTGCCGACGCCGACCTGCGAGCGGATACGCAGATTGCCGCCATGCAGCGCCGCGAGGGATTTGGCGATGGCGAGGCCGAGCCCGGAGCCCTGATAGGTGCGCGAGAACTCGCTCTCGACCTGCTCGAACGGGCGCCCGATCTTCTTCATGGCTTCCTGCGGGATGCCGATACCGTCATCTTCCACATAGAGATTGATCGCATCGTTGACGATACGTGCTCGCAACGCGATGCGCCCGTTATCATCGGTGAACTTGACGGCATTCTGCAGGAGATTGACGAGGATCTGCTGGATGGCGCGCTCGTCGGCGAAGAGCCGGGCCTGCGGCGCTTTCTCGATGGTGAATTCGAGCCCCTTGGCGCGGGCGAGTTCGCCGATCATGCGCGATGCGCGCTCGATCACCTCGTCCACCGCGATATCCTGCTTCTCGAGCTTGATGCGTCCGGCCTCGATGCGCGACATGTCGAGGATGTCGTTGATCACCGAGAGCAGATATTCTCCCGATGAGCGGATATCATGGCAGTATTCGCCGTATTTGCCGTTACCCAGCGGACCGAAGATGCCACTTTCCATCACTTCCGCAAAGCCGATGATGGCATTGAGCGGCGTGCGCAATTCGTGGCTCATATTGGCGAGGAATTCGGATTTGGCGCGGCTGGCGCCCTCGGCCTCGGCCTTCTGTTCGAGATAGCGCTCGGCCAGATCGGCGAGTTGCTGGGTCTGGGTTTCAAGCTTCTGGCGGGAGACGCGCAGGTCGCTGATGGTGGCCTTGAGGCGGCGCTCGGAATCGAGCAGGCGCTCCTCCTGGCGCTTGAGGGCGGTAATGTCCGTGCCGACGGAGACATAACCGCCATCGCCGGTGCGGCGCTCGTTGATCTGCAGCCAGCGCCCGTCCGCGAGCTCGGCCTCGAAGCTGCGCGCTCCGGTCTCGCGACCGGCATTGCGGGGCAGTTCCTGCTCGACGATCGGCTGATCGGCTTCCGCCATGACCAGCGCATAGGCGGTACCCGGCGCGGCTTTGGCATGGTCGAGCCCGTGCAACTCGCGGAATTTGGAATTGCACAGAACCAGCCGGTTTCCCGAATCCCACAGCACGAAGGCCTCGGAAATCGCATCGACCGCATCGCGTAGGCGCATATCGGCCTCGGCGGTGCGCTGGGCGAGCTGGCGCTGGTCGGTGACATCGACGCAGATCCCGATCAGATGGCGCGACCCGTCATCCTGATCATCGACGAGCTCGGCCCGCGCGCGCAGCCAGACCCAGCGGCCCTGTATGTCGCGGATGCGGAATTCGTGATCGACCACCGATGCGCGCGAAGCGGCGAGTTCATCGGCAAGGGCGAAGAAATCCGTATCGTCGGGGTGGATCAGATCGTTGACGTCGCCGAAGGAGAGGAACTCGTCCTCGCGGGTATAGCCGAGCATGGCATACATCGAATCCGACCAGTAGATTCGCCCGCGCGCGATATCCCAGTCCCACAGGCCGCAGCGTCCGCGGTTGAGGGCGGAATCGATCCGCCGCCCGACCTTCTGGCAGACATGGTCTGCAGTGCGCGCCCGCGAGGCTTGCAGGAAATAGGCTGCGCCAAGGCCGATCAGAACGACGATGGTGGCGGCAAGAAGCGAAAACTGCGATTGGCTGCGTTGCCGGCTGGCGGCGAGGATGCTCTGCGTCGTATGGATCACCGCAAGGTGCGCACCATCACCCAGCGCATGGAGGCTGGCGATCACGGCAGTTTCATCGGGCAGTGTCGCGGATACGGCGCCGGAATCCGCGCTCAGAGCATGCAGGGCCGGATCCTGTCCGAGCAACTGGTGCAGGGTATTGATGCCAACAGGCCGGTATTCACCCCCGGCAAACCCGAGAATTGCACTGTCGCCATCGGCCAGGGCGAGAAAGCGGCCTGTCTGATCGAGCTCGGCGGGAAGGTTCTGCATGAAGGTGTCGAGGCCGGTCTGACGCGCATGCGCAGGCCTGTCGACGAGGCTGTTCACGGCCAGCTGACCGATGAGCGTGGCTTCGGTTGCGGCCTGCCCGAGCGCCGCCTGATGATCGCTGCGGGATTGGAGGAAGACGGTGGTGCCGAGGGTGATGAGGAAGATGCCGAGCAGGACGGGAACGGCGCGCTTGAGCCATGGGTCGGCACGCTCGAGCCGTCCGAGTGCCGGGTGGGCGCCAGCCCCGATGACGCCCAATATGCTCCCGCCGCGCGCAGAAGCGCACGTTGTCTCCGCGCCTGTCATGCGCAGACCCCCATCGTGTTCGGTTATTTGGTCCCGGGAGACGTGCCGCATCTGCCCGAATCACACATAATAGAATCCTGTAGAAAAAATTTGTCCAGACTTGCATTCAGCAAATTTTAAGGTTCGCGAAATCCATCGCTCCGCGTCTTGAAGCGGTCGCGCGGTGTCTGATTCAAGGTATTGGTATTTCGAATCTATTCGTGACGATCGTGAAATCGGGCTGACCGGCGTCTCGGGTGATTCGCGCGGAAAGCGTGGCAATAATGGAATTGCGGCAGCGCACAAGGGGGTTGCTGCAGTGCGAATTATCCACCGCGGGGGCAAATCACCCGGGACTGGAGGCAAATCAGTCGAGTGTGCGCTGCACGATATCGGCGACGTCGCCGGACAGGCCGTCACGCGACGCGACGCGTTCGAGCGCCGCCTGCGCCTTCGCCCGCCGTCCCGGCTCCATCATCCGCCATGAATTGAAGGCGGTCAGCAGGCGGGCCGCGACCTGCGGGTTGCGCGTATCGAGCGCGATCACCTGATCGGCGAGAAAATCATACCCGGCGCCGTCCGCCCGGTGGAACTGGGTCGGATTGTTCATGGCGAAGGCGCCGATCAGCGCGCGCACGCGGTTGGGGTTGTTGATGGAGAAGGCGGCATCCTGCATCAGCTTCGCGATCGCGGCGAGGGTGTCCGGTTGAGCGCGGCCGGATTGCAGCGCGAACCACTTGTCGATGACCAGCGGCTCGTCGTCGAAGCGGTTGCGAAAATCGGTCAGCAGGCGCTGGCGCAGGGAGTCCGGCACCGTCGGGCTGTGGACGGCGCTGGTCAGGGCGGCCAGCCGATCGGTCATGTTGTCGGCATCGTCATATTGGGCTGCTAGCGCTTCAGTGATCCCCGCAGCATCGGCCTTGACCAGAAGGTCGAGTGCAATGTTACGCAGGGCCCGCACACCGGCGGAAGCGGCATCCGGGCTGTAGGGGCCGGCTGCGACCGGTATTGCGCGCAAGGCCCCGAGGCGTGGCGCGAGCGCGCGTGCGATCGTGTCGCGAAGGGCTTCACGAGCCCGGTGAATCGCGTCGGGATCGACATCCTTGCCGATCTCCTGGGCGATCTCCGATTCCGGAGGCAGGGTCAGCATCAGTGCTGCGAAGGCGGGATCCTGCGCGGCTTGCGCATCGAGAAAGCTCCCCAGCGCCTCGGCCAGCGCCTGCGTGGCGGTTTCGCCGGCGGCATCACCCTCGCCCCGGGCTGCGCGCGTCAGGAGCCGTGTCGCGACATTCTGCCCCGCCTGCCAGCGGTTGAAGGCGTCGCTGTCATGGCGCACCAGCGTCAGGAGACCGGTATCGTCGAGATCGAGGCTCAGCCGCACCGGCGCGGAGAAGCCGCGCAGTACGCTCGGTACGGGGCGCGCGTCGACATCCCTGAAAATCAGGCTGTCACTGGAATGGCGCAGCACGAAGACGCCGTCGCTCAGGCCTTCCGCCCGGTGGTCGAGCGCCCCGCCATCGTGATCGACGAGACCGAGGGCGATGGGGACGACCAGCGGATCCTTCGTCGGCTGGCCTGGTGTGGACGGGGTCGATTGCGCGAAATCGAGCCGGTATTGCCGCTTGTCGGAATCGTAATGGCTCGAGACGACGACACGCGGTGTGCCGGCCTGCTCGTACCAGAGCGCGAAATGCGTCAGGTCTTGACCCGAAGCTTGCGCAAAACAGGCGAGGAAGGCCTCGACCGTGGTGGCCTCGTTGTCGTGGCACTCGAAATACAGATCCATGCCCCGGGCGAAGGCGTCGTCGCCGAGCAGGATCTTGAGCATGCGGATGATCTCGGCGCCTTTTTCATAGACGGTCGCAGTGTAGAAATTGTTGATCTCGCGGTATTCGCGCGGGCGCACCGGATGGGCCAGCGGGCCGGCATCCTCGGTGAATTGCCGCGCGCGCAGTGTCCGCACCGCGTTGATGCGCTCCACAGCGCGCGAGCGCTCGTCGCTGGAGAATTCCTGATCGCGGAAGACGGTGAGGCCCTCCTTCAGGCAGAGCTGGAACCAGTCGCGGCAGGTGATGCGGTTACCGGTCCAGTTGTGGAAATATTCGTGCGCGATGATCGCCTCGATATGGGCGTAATCGGCATCCGTCGCGGTGTCGGGGGAGGCGAGGACGTATTTGTCGTTGAAGATATTGAGACCCTTGTTCTCCATTGCGCCCATGTTGAAATCGGATACGGCGACGATGTTGAACACGTCGAGATCGTATTCGCGCCCGAAGATCTTCTCGTCCCAGCGCATCGAGCGCTCCAGCGCGTCGAGCGCGTAATGCGCGCGCTCCTCCTTGCCGCTTTCGACGTAAATTGCCAGCCGCACCGCGCGCCCGCTGCTGGTCACGTAATCGCGCGAGACGCTGCCGAGAGCGCCGCCGACCAGCGCGAAGAGATAGGAGGGTTTGGGATGCGGGTCGTCCCAGACGGCGAAATGGCGCCCGCCGGGGAGATCGCCGGCAGCGATGGGGTTGCCGTTGCCGAGGAGGATCGGCGCCTCGTCCCGGGCGGCTTCGATGCGGGTGGTATAGACCGCCATCACGTCGGGACGGTCGAGGAAATAGGTGATGCGGCGAAAGCCCTCCGCCTCGCATTGGGTGCAATAGGCCCCATTCGAGCGATACAGCCCCATCAGCTTGGTATTCGCTGTGGGGTCGATCACCGTCCCGATGGTCAGGCTGAATGCTTCCCGGGGCGGGTTCGCGATGGTGAGCCGGTCCGGCTGGCAGCTATAGGCGGATTCCGCCAGCGCCTCCCCGTTGAGCGCAAGGGCTTCGAGCGTGAGTTCGTCACCATCGAGCGCAAGAGGCGCGCCGGGCGTGCCTTCCGGATTGGGCCGGATCGCGAGCATGGCCCGCACCTTCGTCGCATGCGCATCAAGGGAGATATCGAGATCGACCCGGTCGATCAGGTAATCGCTCGGGCGGTATTCCTCGAGGCGGATCGCGCGGGGGCTCTCGGTACGCATGAAGACTCCGTATGCTTGTTCCGGGACCCGGGTTTCCGGATCCGGCGCGTTGTAGCGCGTTCGAGGGCATTGCGCCAATGGGGGTGATGCGGCCTCGGTTCCGCCAATAGTCGGAATTCGGTTCTATCTTGCGACAGCGACCTTGAAATAGCGCATCAGGATCCCGTGATAGATTGCCGTGAGCCCCTCGAGGTCGGAAATGGCGACGTGTTCATCCACCTTGTGCATGGTCTGGCCGACGAGGCCGAATTCGACCACGGGGCAATAGCTCTTGATGAAGCGCGCATCCGAGGTGCCACCGGTAGTGGAGAGTTGCGGGCGGATGCCGGTCTGCGCCTCGATTGCATCCTGCACGAAGCCGGTGAAGTCATCTGGCGGCGTCAGGAAGGCGACCGCATTGGTCGGCTCCAGGTCGAGCCGGTAGGTAACCGCGTTGCCCGCCGCCTCGCCCAGCCGCCGGTCGATCTCGGCGCCGAGCGTCTGCGGCGTCCAGATATCGTTGAAGCGCACGTTGAATACCGCGCGCGCCTCGCCCGGAATGACGTTTGTCGCCGGGTTGCCGACATCGAGGGTGGTGATTTCGAGATTGGTGGCGTCGAAATGTTCGGTCCCCGTATCGAAGGGCTCGGCCTTGAGCGCGGCTAGCAGGCGCACCATCCCGTCGATCGGATTGCGCGCGAGATGCGGATAGCCGACATGGCCCTGCACGCCCTCGACGGTGATAGCGCCCGTGAGCGAGCCGCGCCGGCCGATCTTGATCATGTCGCCGAGATTTTGCGGGTTGGTCGGCTCGCCAAGCAGGCAATGATCGAAGCGCTCGCCGCGCTTGTGCGCCCAGTCCAGCAGCTTGACCGAGCCGTTGATCGCCGGGCCTTCCTCATCGCCGGTGATCAGGAAGGCGATGGAACCGTTGAAATCGGGATGCTTCTTGATGAAGCCGAGCACGGCCGAGAGCATCGCCGCGATCGCGCCCTTCATGTCCACCGCGCCGCGCCCGTAGAGCAGGCCGCCCTCGGTCTCTGCCGCGAAGGGCGGATGCCGCCAGGCGCCTTCGTCACCGGGAGGAACCACGTCGGTATGGCCGGCGAAGACCAGAAGCGGGCTCTTCGTGCCGTAGCGGGCGTAGAGATTTTCCACATCCGGCGTGTCGCGCTCGGAAAAAACCGGGCGCGAGACCGTGAACCCG
>NZ_DATGCW010000134.1:0-4184 GCF_035311605.1 Saliniramus sp. | reverse complement strand
GTCGGCATGGTGACAGACGTGGTCGAGGCCGCCTTCGCGCAGACGGGGACCAGCGCCGAAGAGCTGAGCTGGTTCGTGCCGCATCAGGCCAACAAGCGCATCATCGACGCCTCCGCCGACAAGCTCGGCATCGCCCCCGAGAAGGTCGTGATCACCGTCGATCGCCACGGCAATACCTCCGCCGCCTCGATCCCGCTCGCCCTCGACGTGGCGGTGAAGGACGGGCGCATCAGGCGCGGCGATCTCGTCATGCTGGAGGCGATCGGCGGCGGCTTCACCTGGGGCAGTGCGCTGATTCGCTGGTGAGGGCAGTGCGGCCGGGGGCTTTGGCTGCGCATATTCGCATTCGCCCGCCCTTGACTTCATTGCCTCGCCTGCTTTGATCGGCCCAAGAAGATCTCGCGCGGATTGATCCGCGCCGGTTCCTATCGAGCAAACGACCAAAAGGGAATGGAAGGCATAATGACAAGCCAGGATATCGTCATCGTCTCCGCCGCACGCACGGCGGTCGGCTCGTTCAACGGCGCATTCGCGAGCGTCCCGGCGCATGAGCTCGGCGCGGTCGCCATCAGCACGGCGCTGGACCGCGCAAAGGTGGAGGGCGCCGAGGTCAACGAGGTGATCCTCGGCCAGATCCTCGCAGCCGGCCAGGGCCAGAACCCCGCCCGCCAGGCCGCGATGAAGGCGGGCATCCCGCAGGAAGCGACCTCCTGGGGGCTCAACCAGCTCTGCGGTTCGGGCCTGCGCGCCGTGGCACTCGGCATGCAGCAGATCGCCAACGGCGACGCGGACATCATCGTCGCGGGCGGGCAGGAATCCATGTCACAGGCCCCGCATGTCGCCTATCTGCGCTCCGGCCAGAAGATGGGCGATCTGAAGATGATGGATTCGATGCTCAAGGACGGGCTGATCGACGCCTTCCACGGCTATCACATGGGCAATACCGCCGAAAACGTCGCCGCGCGCTGGCAGCTGACCCGCGAGGAGCAGGACGCCTTCGCCGTCGCCTCGCAGAACAAGGCGGAGGCCGCGCAGAAAGCCGGCAGGTTCACCGACGAGATCGCCCCGTTCACCGTCTCCACCCGCAAGGGCGATACCGTGGTCGATCAGGACGAATACATCCGCGCCGGCGCCACGTTCGAAGGCATGCAGAAGCTGCGCCCCGCCTTCTCGAAGGAGGGCAGCGTCACCGCCGGTAACGCTTCGGGCATCAATGACGGCGCAGCGGCGGTCGTGCTGATGACGGCGGCGGAAGCGGAGAAGCGCGGCCTCACGCCGCTGGCGCGCATCGCCTCCTGGTCCACCTGCGGCGTTGATCCCGCGATCATGGGCACCGGCCCGATCCCGGCCTCGCGCAAGGCGCTCGAGAAAGCCGGCTGGAAGGTCGGCGATCTCGATCTCGTGGAGGCCAACGAGGCCTTCGCCGCCCAGGCGCTCGCGGTCAACAAGGATATGGGCTGGGACCCCGAGATCGTGAACGTCAATGGCGGCGCCATCGCCATCGGCCATCCGATCGGCGCCTCGGGCGCCCGCGTCCTCGTCACGCTCTTGCACGAAATGGGCAAGCGCGATGCGAAGAAGGGTCTCGCGACGCTCTGCATCGGCGGCGGCATGGGCGTCGCCATGTGCCTCGAGCGCTGAAAAACAGCGCCGGCAAGCTGTTGGCCGGGGTCATGCAGCCCCGGCTTGACACGACGATCCGGGCATGTTGGGAGCATGCCCGGGGTTCTCAATCTCGAGTTTCTGTTTCTGGGAGGAAATGATCATGGGGCGTGTTGCATTGGTGACGGGCGGGACCCGCGGTATCGGCGAGGCGATCTCGAAGGGTTTGAAGGAAGCGGGCTACAGCGTTGCGGCGAACTATGCCGGGAACGATGAAGCTGCCGCCAAGTTCAAGGAAGCGACCGGAATTCCGGTATACAAGTTCGACGTCTCCGATGCGCAGGCCTGCGAGGATGCCATCAAGCAGATCGAGAGCGATCTCGGCCCGGTCGACATAGTCGTCAACAATGCCGGCATCACGCGTGACAAGATGTTCCACCGCATGTCCTACGAGCAATGGACACAGGTGATGCGCACCAATCTCGATTCAATGTTCACGGTGACACGCCCGGTGATCGAGGGCATGCAGTCGCGCGGTTTCGGTCGCATCATCGCGATTTCCTCGGTCAATGGCCAGAAGGGCCAGATGGGCCAGAGCAATTACTCCGCCGCCAAGGCCGGCGTGATCGGCTTCGCCAAGGCGCTTGCGCAGGAAAATGCCGCCAAGGGCATCACCGTCAACGTGATTGCGCCGGGCTATATCGGTACCGAGATGGTCAAGGCCGTGCCGGCGGATGTGCTCAATTCCAAGATCATCCCGCAGATCCCGGTCGGTCGTCTCGGCGAGGCGGAAGAAATCGCCCGCGGCGTCGTCTTCCTCGCCTCCGACGAGGCCGGCTTCATCACCGGCTCGACCCTGTCGATCAACGGCGGCCAGTACATGGCCTGATGCCGGGGCGAGGCATGTATGAAGCGGGCGGTTTCCCGCCCCTCAGGGGAGGGAAATCGCAGTCGCGCCCGGCACAGCGCGCCCGGCAGGGGCTCAGCCCTCGCCGGGTTGCGCCCCCTCGTATCCCTCGATGACGATCGCATCCATCTCCGCGCCGCCTTCCTGGCGTGCGCGTGCCGCCTGGTATTCCGGTGAGTTCCAGCAGGCCAGCGCATCCTCGTAGCTGGGGAATTCGATCACGACATTGCGCGAGCGGCTGGAGCCGATGAGGCGCTCGAAGCGCCCGCCGCGCACGATGAAACGTCCACCGTATTTGGCGAAGGCCTCGCCGTTCGTTGCGACGTAGTTCTTGTAGGCGTCCTGGTCGTAGACGTCGACCCGCGCCACCCAATAGCCCTTCGGCATGTTCTCGTCCTCCCGTTGCAGGCGCCGGTTCGTCCGGCGCCAATGCCCTCAATCGAGTCCCTCGACCACGATCACATCCGCTTCCGCTACCGGCGCGCGCAGCGCCACGGCCGCCTGATAATCCGGCGAATGATAGAAGGCGCGCGCCTGTTCGAAACTCTCGAAGGCAATCACCACATTGCGCTTGCGGCCTTCGCCCTCCAGCGTCTCCATGCGCCCGCCACGCACCAGAGGGCGCCCGCCGAAACGTTCCATCGCCGCTGTGGCGGCGGGGATATAGGCCTTGTATGCTTCCGCGTCATGCACCGTGATGCGCGCGATCACGTAACCTCTGGGCATGGATATTCTCCCACCGGTATCCCGGAAAGAGTGGCCGCCCCATGCGTCGCTGACAAGTCTGGAACGCCGTGCAGATGCACGCTTGCCGCATGGGAATTCAGTGAAACGCTGCGCCGAGAGGCGTCATCTCCTTACGTATTCCCGGCAATGTCCTCGGCAATCGCCATTGCGGCGGCGCGCGGATCGGCGGCGCGTGTAATCGGGCGCCCGATGACGAGGTGATCGGCGCCGGCCCGTACGGCCTCGCCCGGGGTCATGACCCGCTTCTGATCGCCCGCATCGGCGCCTGCGGGGCGAATACCAGGGGTGACGATCAGCCGGTCTGGGCCGAGTGCGGCGCGTACTGTCGCGATTTCCTGTGGCGCGCAGACGATGCCATCGATCCCCGCTTCGCGCGCCTGTGCTGCGCGACGCGCGACGAGATCGGCAACGCTGCCGCTGTAGCCGGCTTCGGCGAGATCGGCATCGTCGTAAGAGGTCAGGACCGTGACGGCCAGGAGCTTCAAGGCCCCCTCACCGCGCCCGGCCACGGCGGCCTTCATGGTCTGGGGATAAGCATGCACCGTGGCGAGATCGACGCCGAGTGCGCTGATCGCCGCGACGCCTTCGCTGACTGTATTGCCGATATCATGCAGCTTGAAATCGAGAAAAACCTTGCAGCCCTGATCGACCAGTTCACGGGCGAAGGTGAGGCCGCCGGCAAAGCCGAGGCGATAGCCGATCTTGTAGAAACGGGCCCCATCACCGATCCGCGCCACCAGTTCGCGGGCCTGCGCCACATCGGGCAGATCGAGAGCGACGATGATCGGATCACGCGGATCACGGGTTGTCACGGCATCAGCGGCGGAAGAGGACATGGGCGGGCTCCGGGCTCAGGACATCGAGGGCAGAAATCAGAGCCGGGGGGCGAAGTCAAATGCGGCGGGTCGCCCGGGGCACCGCATCCGCC
>NZ_DATGCW010000133.1:0-14924 GCF_035311605.1 Saliniramus sp. | reverse complement strand
CGGTTTTCGCGCGCACGCATCCATTCCGCGCCGGCGATGAGCCCGACGACGGCAGAGAAAGACATCTGGAAGGAGGGGCCGAGCAGCGTCTCGGGCTGCCAGGCGAGGACCAGGATGGCCGCTATCGCGAGATTGCGCATGCTCAGCGCCGGCCGGTCAAACAAGACCGCGCCGAGCATCACTCCGGTCATGATCACGGCCCGGATCGTGGCGACCTGCGCACCGGAGAAGATGCAATAGCCGACAGCGCCAATGATCGCCGCCACCGCCGCGATCTTCTTGATCGGCCAGCCCAGAGCGAGCGTCGGCACGAGGGCGAGGCCGGCGCGGGTGAGCCAGAAGATGGTTCCGGCGGCCAGCACCATATGCAGGCCGGAAATCGAGACGATGTGATAGATCCCCGCAGCGCGAAGCGCGGCATTGGTCTCCTCGGTGATCAGCCCGCGCTTGCCCGTCACCAGCGCTGCGGCGACAGCGCCCGGCTGGCCCCCGATCGCGTCGAAGATACGGCGTGTCGTGCTGACCCGCGCATTGTCGATTGCAGCGCGCACACGCTCGGCGAAGCCCGGCGGGGTCTCCGGCGCGACGATCCGCGCGCCACCCAGGATCGAGCCGACACCGCCGATGCGCGCAAACCAGGCGCTGCGGGCGAAATCATAGCCGCCCGGCCAGGCCGCTTGCGGCGGCGGCATCAGCCGCACCCGGGCGGTGATCGTATCGCCGGCGCGCAGATCGCCCGCAGCGCGCGTCGTCACCCGTACCCGCGCCGGCAGGGCGTCGGGCGCGCGATCGTCGATGGCCGCGACGCGGATCACGAGGCGCGCATCGCTGGTGCGTTCCTCGATGCTGATCACGCTGCCGGTGAGTTGCGCAATCCGGACCCCGTCGATGATCGGCGCGTCTACCCGCTCGAAACGCAGCATCGTCGCGGCAAAGCCGGCAAGCAACATGGCGACGGCGATGATGATGCGCAGGATGCGGTGGTCATGCCGCCCCAGCCAGGCGATGACCGCGCACAGAGTGAGCCCGGCCAGTGGTGCCGCCACATGCGGACGGCCTTGAGCCGCGAAGTAGACAAGAATGCCCAGCCCGAAAGCCACGGCGCACCAGGGAAACAATCGGCGTCTGGAGATTTCCTCGTCGAGGCAAGCGCGCAGCCAGGCGCCGCATGCAGCGCGGATGCGATGGGCGCGGCGAAAATCCGGGTGATCCGCCTGATCTTGTCCCGCGCGCGCCCCCGGCCCGGCGAAGCCGCTTTCGCCCTCGCCGATCGCCATGCCTCGCGCGATTTCGCCCATATGCGGCCTTTGATTGCAATTACGTCAAAAGCAATCAAAGGCAATCAGATGCCGATGTCCACCGGTTGCGATCAAAAAATTACGAGCGTCAGTCAAAAAGGCTGGAAACCGAAGATTCGGAGGCCGTGCGCGCGATCGCCTCCCCCATCAGGCTGTCGATGGAGAGCACGCGGATATTGCGGGCCACCTTCACCGCTTCCGTGGGCATGATGGAATCGGTGATGACCAGTTCCTTCAGCTTGGAATTGGCGATGCGCGACACCGCACCACCGGAGAGCACGCCGTGGGTGATGAAAGCGTAGACTTCCGTCGCGCCTTTTTCGAGAAGCGCCTCGGCGGCGTTGCACAGGGTGCCGCCGGAATCGACGATGTCGTCGACGAGCAGGCAACTGCGCCCGGCCACATCACCGATGATGCTCATGACTTCCGATTCACCGGGGCGCTCGCGGCGCTTGTCGACGATGGCGAGCTGGGCATCGATCCGCTTGGCCAGCGCACGGGCACGAACGACGCCGCCGACATCGGGCGAGACGACGACCTTGTCGCCATTGGCCATGCGCTCCTTGATGTCGCGTACCATGACCGGTGCGCTGAACAGGTTGTCGGTGGGAATGTCGAAGAAGCCCTGGATCTGGCCGGCATGCAGATCGAGGGTGAGGACGCGGTCGGCGCCGGCTTCGGTGATCAGATTGGCCACGAGCTTGGCCGAGATCGGTGTGCGCCCGGCCGTGCGCCGGTCCTGCCGCGCATAGCCGAAATAGGGCATCACCGCCGTGATGCGCTTGGCCGAGGAGCGCTTGAGCGCATCGATCAGGATGAGCAGTTCCATCAGGTGGTCATTGGCGGGAAACGACGTGGATTGCAGGATGAAGACATCCTCGCCACGCACGTTCTCCTGCAATTCCACGAAGATTTCCATATCCGCGAAGCGCTTTACCTGACATTTGCCCAGCGGGATGCCGAGATAGGCTGCAACGGCTTCGGCGAGCGGTCGGTTGGAATTTCCGGCAACGAGTTTCATGGCGGATCGGCTTTCTCGGCGAGTGCTTGCAAGGCTGTCTGGCGCCTCGCGGTGGCGGCGAGGCGGGTTTAACAAGCTTTTATCGGCAAGAGCAAGCGCGCAGCCGCGATCACGGCGCGATTACTGGTGTAGAAGCCGCTCCCCGCTTTGCCGGCTCAGGTCTGCGGATAGGTATGGGGCGATATCTCGTAGCTCGTACGCCCCGCCCAATCCGCAGCCGCGACTTCGCCCTCGGCCCGGTACTGGGCTTCCTGCAGCGCCGCGCTGGCCGCCTCGTAATCAAGGGTGAGGACGCGCCCGTCATCGACCACCTTCGCGCCATCGACGAAGACGGTCCGCACCGCCCGTTCCGCCGCCGCATAGACGAGGCTGCGCAGAGGGTCGCGCACGGGGCGCATCATCGGATGGTCGAGATCGACCATGACGATATCCGCCTTCGCCCCGACCGCGAGCCGCCCGATATCATCGCGCAACAGCGCGCGCGCCCCGCCCAGAGTGGCGCAATCGATGATCTGTGACAGGCGCAGGTCCCAGACGTCCTGAGAGACCATCCGCGAGCCGATACCCACCGCGCGCAGCTCTTCCAGCATATTATGGGGGAAGGTGTCGGTGCCGATGCCCAT
Source organism: Saliniramus sp. (assembly GCF_035311605.1). Lineage (NCBI taxonomy): Bacteria > Pseudomonadati > Pseudomonadota > Alphaproteobacteria > Hyphomicrobiales > Salinarimonadaceae > Saliniramus > Saliniramus sp. The sequence goes on along the minus strand of NZ_DATGCW010000133.1, from coordinate 11,982 downwards.
TTTCACGCCCCGGCGCAGATAGCCGCCGACCGACTGGATGGCGATGCCCCGCCGCTGGAAAACCACCGGGCAATGCGCCACCGTGGTGCCGCTGTGGATGATCGAGGCGAGATCGTCACGTTTGGGCCAGTTCAGGGCCGAGGAATGGTGGTCGAGAAAGATGCCGTGCCCGATGATCGAGCGTGGCGAGAGCACGCCGAGCGATTCCAGCCATTCGATCGGTGTCATGCCGTGGCGCCGGGTCATTTCGTGGAATTCGACCACGCTCTGTGCCGCATGGATCTGGAATGGCAGATCGCGGCGCTCGGCTTCGGCGAAGCTGTCACGGATCAGTTCCGGCGTGCAGGTGTCGATCTGCGAGGGCGAGACCATGCCCGACAGGCGCCCCGAAGAATGGCGCGCTGCGGCGTCGACCACTTCCATCGCCTGCGCCATGGCCTTCTCGCCGCCGGCGGGGTCCCATTCGTATTCGACCACATGGCCGTCCCGCGTGTACCAGCGGGCGGAGCGGTACATCGGCGAGACGACGCCGCGCAGGCCGCTTTGCGCGAACAGATCGAGCCAGCCCTCCCAGGCGCCGGACATGTCGACCAGCGTCGTCACTCCCGACATCAGCAATTCGCAATAGGCCACACGCGCGCTGGCGGGGATGCCCTGTGCATCCGGGCGAAACAGCGGCATGAATTCATAGAGCGAGGAGCCCCAGAGCTTCGCCGAGCCGAGCTCGTCGTTCCAGCCCTTGTTCATCGGCTCGGAGGCCGGATGCGAATGGATGTCGACGAGACCCGGCATCACCATCAGGCGCGAAGCATCAATCGTCTCGTCGACATCACCGGTAAAGCCGGGGCCGATATGGACGATGCGGTCACCGGTGAAGACGATATCGCAGTCGCGGCGATAGCTGTGGCTGTCCGTTGCGGCGTCATAGGCGACGAGGAAGGAGGCGTTCCTGATCAGGGTGGTGTGCGGCATGGGGGAATCGTCTCCGGGGTCATGATGATGGTGTCGCGATAGCCAGTCGTGATCATGCCGCAGCTTCTTCCCGGCAGTGTACGACACGACCGTCGAGGATTGTGATGTCGCAGGCCGCATGCGGGATCTCTTCCGGGTCGATGCGGAACAGATCGCGGTCAAACACGGCGATATCGGCAAGCTGGCCGGGGACGAGGCGGCCCTTGATGGCCTCTTCGCGGGAGGCATAGGCCCCGGCATACGTATACGCGTGAAGCGCTTCCTCGAGGGTGAGCGCCTGATCGGCGCCAAGCACGGTGCCGCTCTCGGTCCTGCGGGTGACCATGGTGTAGAGATTGACGAGCGGATTGATCGCCACGACGGGGCAATCCGTCGAGGCGGATGGCTGGAGCCCGTTTTCGATCCATGTGCGCATCGGATGCGAAGCGGCGACGCGCTCGGGCTCGGCGAGGGTCAGGTAGAGATCGCCGAACCAGTACAGGAAGGCGGGTTGCGGTGCGGGCAGCACGTGCATCTGCCGCATGCGCGCCATCTGGTCGGGACGCAGCCAGCCACAATGCTCGATCCGGTGGCGGCGCTGTGGATCGGGCGTGGCACCGATGGCGGCCTCATAGGCGTCGAGCACCTGGTCGATCGCCGCATCGCCAATGGCGTGGATCGCCATCTGCCAGCCGGCGCGATGGGCGTCATCAACCATCTGCGTGAGCTGATCCGAGGACAGGCAGAGGATGCCTGTGTCCTCCGGGCCACCACCCAGATAGGGCTTTGTCATCGCCGCCGTGCGCCCGCCGGCGCTGCCATCCGTGAAGATCTTGACCGGGCCGGTCCGCAGCCGCGCATCGCCGCCCCCCGTGCACATCCCTGCCGCCTCCGCCTCGGGCAGGAGATTGCGGGTGACGTCGCCCATCAGACAGGCATAGACGCGCAGCGGCAGCCGGTTCTCGCGATGCGCCTTCTGATAGGCCTGCATTTCGAGCCAGCCGTCGCGGATCCCGACAGCCGCTTCCATGCAGGAGGTGATGCCATGGGCCAGCAGATCACGCCCGCCGCGTTCGATAAAGCCGGTCAGCGCCGCGATATCCGCGCGCGGGAGCACCGCCAGAACGGGCTCGCGCGCGGTCTCGGCGAGGAGGCCGGTGAGGCGCCCGTCGCGCTTTTCGATCAGCCCGCCTGGCGGGGAGGGGGTGTTCTCGTCGATGCCCGCCCGCGCGAGCGCCATCGTATTCGCCACGGCGAGATGCCCGTCCGTGCGCACGATCCAGACCGGATGATCGGGCAATGCGGCATCGAGCTCGTCGCGTGTGGGATGACGCCCGGTATCGAGGCGGAAATGATCGTAGCCGCGCCCGATCACCCATTCGCCGGGCGGCGTCTCGCGGGCGCGCGTGCGCAGGGCGTCGAGCAGGGTTGCGAGGGTCGGTGCGGCGGCGGGGCGCAGATCGACCTCGTCCATGGCCGCGCCATAGGGCAGGAGATGCATATGCGCATCGTTCAGGCCAGGGGTGGCGAGGCGTCCGGCGAGATCGATCACCTGCGTCTGCGGGCCGATCAGATCCGCGATCTCATGCGCCGGGCCGGTTGCGAGCACCTTGCCGCCCCACAGGGCGATCGCCTCGGCAAAGCCGTGACCGAGGCCGCGCCAGACGCGCCCGTTGGTGAGAACGATATCGGCTGCGATGCGCATGATGCCCACTACTCTCCCTTCGCTGCCAGCCGGCTTGGATTGCCAGTAACGGCGATCAGGGTCTATCCGGTCAAGCGCGATGACGGGCTGCCGGGTGGATCGGATGCGAAGAACGGCCCAAACGCGCGTTGGAGAAAATGCACGCAAGCTGCGGCTTGCGGCATTACCGGTTCACATCGCAGCGACGGCGCACTAGGTAGGCTGCGACAAGAAGGAACAAGCATGACCAGCATCATCGCCGTGCGCGGCCTGCGCAAAGCGTATGACAGCGGGTTCGAGGCCCTGAAGGGCGTCGATCTCGATATCGAGGAAGGAGAGATCATCGCGCTTCTGGGGCCGAATGGCGCCGGCAAGACCACACTGATCTCCACCATCTGCGGCATTACCCGCTCCACCGCCGGCAGCGTCAGTGTCGGTGGCCATGACATTCACAGTGATTATCGCGCCGCGCGCGCCATGATCGGTCTGGTGCCCCAGGAGATCAGCCTGGAGCCCTTCGAGACGATCGCCAATACGGTGCGTTTCTCGCGCGGCCTGTTCGGGCGACCGCCCGACGAGGCGCGGATCGACCGCCTGCTCGCGGCACTCAGCCTGTCGGAGAAGAAGACCTCCCGCAATCGCGAGCTTTCCGGCGGCATGAAACGCCGCGTCATGATCGCCAAGGCGCTCTCGCACGAGCCGCGTGTGCTCTTTCTCGACGAGCCGACAGCGGGGGTCGATGTCGAATTGCGCCGCGAGATGTGGGATGTGGTGAAGGAGTTGCGCCGCGATGGCGTCACCATCATCCTCACCACCCACTATATCGAGGAAGCCGAGGCGATCGCCGACCGCATCGCGGTGATCAATCGCGGCGAGATCCTGCTTGTCGAGAAGACCGGCGATCTGATGGCGCGGATGGGACGCAAGGAACTCGAGATCATGCTGGAGGCGCCGCTCGCTGCCGTTCCCGAATCCCTCTCGGCGCATGCGCTGACCCTGTCTGCCGACGGGCGCGGGCTCGTCTACGGCTATGACGGGCGGGCGCAGAGCACCGGCGTCGGTGCGCTCATGGCCGATATCCAGGCAGCCGGTCTGCCCATCGCCGATATCCGCACCAGGCAAAGCAGCCTCGAAGAGATCTTCGTCGGGCTGGTCAAGGACGAAAACTGATGCCGCGGCCCAATCTGCAAGCCATCCGCGCGATCTATCTCTACGAGATGGGTCGATTCTTTCGCACCATCCTGCAATCCATGCTTGCCCCGGTGATTTCGGCCTCGCTTTATTTCGTGGTGTTCGGCGCCGCCATCGGCGGGCGGATCGACCAGGTCGAGGGCGTCCCCTACGGCGCATTCATCGTACCCGGCCTGATCATGCTGACGGTGACGACGCAGGCGACCTCGAATGCGTCGATCGGGATATTCTTCCCCAAGTTCCTCGGCTCGATCTACGAGGTGCTCTCGGCGCCCGTGAACGCGTTCGAGATCGTCATCGGCTATGTCGGTGCGGCGGCGACGAAGGCCTTCATCGTCGGGTTGATCATTCTGGCCACGGCGCATCTGTTCATCGATCTCTCGATCGCGCGGCCCTTCGCAATGATCCTCTTCCTGCTGCTCACCTGCACGAGTTTCGCGCTGCTGGGCTTCATCATCGGGATCTGGGCGGCGAATTTTGAGCAGCTCCAGCTGATTCCGCTGCTGGTGATCACGCCGCTCGTCTTTCTCGGCGGCACCTTCTATTCGACGACGATGCTGCCGCCCTTCTGGCAGGGGCTGACCCTGCTCAATCCCATGCATTACCTGATCTCGGGCTTTCGCTGGTCGTTCTTCGAACAGGCGGACGTGCCCATCGCGCTCAGCCTGTTCGCCATCGCCGTCTTCACCGTGGTCTGCCTCGCTGCGATCTGGTGGATCTTCCGCACCGGCTGGCGTCTGCGGTCGTGAATCAGAAAGGGCGGCGCCTCGTGAGACACCGCCCTTCGCAGATTCACGTGCGATAACGATCCCGCGTTCAGATCAGGCCGTTCTGGCGTGCCATGTCGGCGAGATCGGCTTCCGGGCGGGCGCCGAGATGCGAGATGATCTCGGCAGCCGCCATGCCGCCCAGCCTCGCGCAGGTGACGTGGTCGAGCCCCTTGGTCAGGCCCGAAAGGAAGCCTGCGGCAAACAGATCGCCGGCGCCGGTGGTGTCGACGACGCGATCAACCGGATGCGCCTTGACGCTCTGGGTCGATTGCCGCGTCACCACGAGCGCACCTTCCTCGGAGCGTGTGATGGCGCCGATGAAATGGGCATGCGGCAGGTTCTCGTCGCGCAGGGCGGCGAGTGCCGTATCGTCGTCGGCGGTCTGGTAGAGCGCCTTGAGCTCATGGATATTGGCGAAGAGAATGTCGATTTGGCCTTCGCGCATCAGGCCGAGGAACTCGTCGCGGAAACGGTCGACGCAAAACGAATCCGACAGCGTCAGCGCCACGCGGTTGCCCGCAGCATGGGAAACCTCGACGGCCTTGCGGAAGGCGTCCTTGGCGTCCTGCGGGTCCCACAGATAGCCTTCGAGATAGGTGATCGCCGCCGCGCGGACCTTCTCGGCCTCGACATCGGCGGTGGACAGGCCCTGGCAGGCGCCGAGATAGGTGTTCATCGTACGCTCGCCATCGGGCGTGACGAGGATGAAGCTGCGCGCCGTGGCGGGGCCGTCGGTGGCGGCGGGCGTGTCGAAGGCGGTGCCCATGGCGCGCATGTCGTGGCGATAATGGTCGCCGGCGCCGTCATCGCGAACCTTGCCGATGAAGCCGGTCTTCAGCCCGAGCGAGGCCGCGCCTGCGATCGTATTCGCCGCCGAGCCACCAGAAATGATCGTAGCCGGACCCATGGCTTCGTAGAGTTCGAGCGCGGTTTCCTCGTTGATCAGATTCATCGAGCCCTTGTGCAGATTGCGTGCTGCAAGAAAATCGTCATCGGTATGCGCGATGACATCCACGATGGCGTTGCCGAGGGCGAGAAGATCGAGGCTGGAAGACAAATCACTGCTCCTTGTGTGTGGTGAAACATGTCAAAACGAGGGGTCTTGTCACCCCGAAAGGCGCTCGGGGTCAACCCGACCGGGTTTGCGCCGCTCGAGAATGGCGAGAATCGCCTGACGATCTTCCGGGTCGAGCGCGGCGAAATCGTGGGCGAGGCGGTTGGCGAGATAGATGCCCCGCGGTCCCGTGCCGCGCGCATCGATCTGGGGGCGCGGCTCCGACATTTCGGCGAGATGCTGCAGGTCATCCGCGTCGTCCCAGATCACGCCGAAATAATGAATTGTTGCCTGGATCAGCGCCCAGGTCGGGCGCCCCCGCTCGCCGCGTTCGAGCGCCGAGAGATAGGCGCTGGAGACACCGAGCGAGGCGGCCATGTGCTTGAGTTGCAGATTGCGTTCACGCCGCAGCGCCCGCACCCGCGCGCCGAAGGGCGTCAGGGCCGGATCGGCGCCCGGATCGGCCTCGTCTTTATCGGTTTCGGCTGTCTGCTTCATCGGCCCTGCCTGCGTAATCGAACATAAAGCGCGCCCGCTCCACCATGATGAGCTGCGGCTTCCTCGAAACCGACGACGAAGGGTTTCAGTTCCGGCGCACGCAACCAATGCGGCGTGATTCGACGCAAGACCCCGCGCTCGTCGCCATAGCCGGGGCCCCCGACACCCCCCTTGCCGGTCACGACGAGGACGATGGCGCAATCACGCCCGCTGGCCGATTGCAGGAAGCCGATCAGCGCGCGATGCGCTTCTTCCTGGCGCATGCCGTGCAGATCGAGGCGGTCGTCGACATCGCGCACGCGCCGGCGCAAGGAGCGTCTCTCCTTGCGATCGAGCCCGCCGGAGCCGGCCGCGAGCGTCTCGCCCTTGCGTGAGACCGGGGGAATATAGGCGGGAAGCACGGGGCGGGCCGGTATGGGCTGCTCTAATTTCGGGGCGGGGCCATCACCCTCGGCGCGCGCCTCCGCCTTGCCACGCGCCTCCCCCTCGCCACGCGCCGGCCCTTTTCCGCGTCCGGGCACCGCCGCCACGTCCGGCAACGCGCCATGCGCCGTAAACGCAGCCGTCGAATGCATCAAAGCGTCATCGTTGTCACCGGACGCGCGCGTGCGATCGGCGCCGCGCCCGGGCAGCGGCGTCACATGGCGCGCGACATGCTCCCACAGGCGCTTTTCTTCCGCCGAGAGATCCCTTTTCCTGCGTCGCGCCATCGCCTCCATCCATCACCGGCCTGCGAAGGGCCGCTCGCTTTGCGCACGCCCCGTCGAAGCAGGCCCTCACTTGACCCGAAGCGCGCTTTGCTGCAACCCGTATCCATAAAGGAAGATCGGATATGAGCACGGATACGTCCAGTTTCGTCGATCAGTTGCTGCGTCATGCCGAAGCTGTCGAAGGCTGTCTCGAAGGGCTGCTGGGGCCGGATGCGCAGACGGGCGAGATCGGGCGTCCGCCGCGTCTGATCGCGGCGATGCGCCATGGCGCGCTGGGCGGCGGCAAGCGGCTGCGGCCGTTTCTGACCGCAGCGGCGGCGCAACTCTTCGGCGTCGCGGGCGAAGCGCCGCTGCGTGCCGGCGCGGCCATCGAGCTGGTGCATTGCTATTCGCTCGTCCATGACGATCTCCCGGCGATGGACGACGATGATCTGCGTCGCGGCAAGCCTACCGTGCACAAGGCTTTCGACGAGGCCACCGCCATCCTTGCCGGTGATGCCCTGCTCACCCTGGCCTTCGAGGTGCTGGCCACACCGGAGACCCATCCGGATCCGGCGATCCGCGCGGAACTGACGCTCGGCCTCGCCCGCGCCGCCGGGCTCGGCGGCATGGTCGGCGGGCAGATGCTCGATCTCGCAGCGGAAGGGCGCTACGGAGAGGCTGGAGCGCTCGCGCAGGACGACATCCGCACGCTTCAGGCCATGAAGACGGGCGCGCTCCTCACGTTTGCCGCCGAAGCCGGGGCGATCGTCGCCGGCGCCGATGCGACGGATCGCGCGCGTCTTCGCGCCTATGGCAAGGCGCTGGGTGCCGCCTTCCAGATCGCCGACGACATTCTCGACCGCGAGGCCGATGCGCAGGCGATGGGCAAGGCCGTTGGCAAGGATGCGGCAGCGGGCAAGGGCACGCTTGTCGATGCGCTGGGCATCGACGGCGCCCGCCGCGAATGCGCCCGTCTCGTCTCCGAGGCCGAAGCCGCCCTCGCACCTTTCGGCGCGAAGGCGCAGATTCTTTGCGAGGCTGCGCATTTCACCGTCGCGCGCAGGAACTGACGGCGTCTTGCGCGATCGCGCACGTGCGATCAGCTGCCGAAGCGCGCCTCGAGGAAGCGCCCGAACGTCGCCCATGAGCGGGTATCGGCGCGTTCCTGGTAACGACCGCCGCCGAAGACCGTAAAGGCGTGGTTGGCGCCGGCATAGATCTCGACATCATAAGTGAGGCCGGCTTCCTCGGCTTCCTCGACGAATTCGGCGAGGTCGCTCATGCTCGGATTCTGGTCGACGCCGCCATGCATGATCAGGAGCGGCGCGGTATCCGACGGCCAGGCTGGGCCGTCGGGGAAATTGCCATGGAAGCTGGCATAACCGACACTGTCTTCGATTTCGCCGGTGCGCGCCATGGCGAGGGTGACTGTGCCGCCGAAGCAATAGCCCATGACGACGACATCCGCCGCGGCGCTGTGGCGCCGGGCTTCTTCCAGCCCGCCCAGCATCAGCGCCTGCATGCGCTCGGCATCGCCGAGGACCGTACGCGTGGCGGCAATGCGCGCTTCCATCGTCTCGGGCCGGTTGCCGGCGCCATAGACATCGACGGCGAAGGCGTCAAAGCCAAGCTCGGCGACCATGTCGGCACGACGGCGCTCGTAGTCGTCGAGCCCGTCCCAATCATGCACGATCAGGACCAGACCGCGCGATTCTTCGGCAGCGGCGAAGTAACCCTCAAAGCTCTCACCGTCCACCTCGTAAGTCACATCCTGCGCTGCCGCGCTGCCTGCGATGAAAGCCGCGAGCGACCCCGCGAGCAAAAGACGTCCCGTCATCATTATCGTGTCCTTCGTTGTGAACGCGTGGTGGTCTGCGACAAACTGGCCCATGCCCGCTCCACGACAATCCTTCGCGGCCTCACGAAAGCGTGAGCGTCCGCCCGCGATGCGCACACAGACGCATCCGCTTTCGCCCTTGCGGCCTCTGGTCCGGGGCTGGCCGACATGTTCTGCTTGCCGTCAACGAATATCGGGGAGCGAGACGTGGCAGAGCGGGTCGAACGGATCGGGCTCGGGCTGATGCTCGGGGCGGTGGGTGTCGTCATCTTCGGCGGGACGCTGCCCTTCACCCGGCTCGCCGTGGCGGGGCTCGATCCCTGGTTCGTGACGGTGGGGCGCGCAGCGATTGCGGGCATCCTCGCAGCCCTGGTACTGCTGGCCACACGCCGTCCCCTGCCCGATGCGCGGAGCCTGCGCATCCTTGCGCTGATCTCCCTGTGTCTCGTCGCCGGATTTCCCGCCTTTTCTGCACTCGCCATGACCCGGGTCGAGGCCTCGCATGGCGGGGTGGTGCTCGGAATCCTGCCGCTCGTCACCGCCGTGATCGCGATCCGTGTGGCCGGCGAGCGGCCATCGCCGGCCTTCTGGATCGCGGCGATAACCGGCGCGATGATCGTCACGGGATTTGCCCTGCGCGACGGCATCGGCGGCGTCGGCTTCGGCGAGCTCTGGCTCGCGGGGACGATCGTCAGCGGCGCGCTGGGCTATGCGCTCTCGGGACAGCTCGCGCGCACGATGCCGGGCTGGGAGGTGATCTCATGGGCGCTCATGCTGGCCTTGCCGATCGCGATTCCCGCCGCGATCGTGCTCTGGCCGTCCGCTATGGCGCGGGTGCCGGAATCGAGCTGGTGGGGCTTTGCCTATGTGACGCTGATGAGCCAGTATCTCGCCTTCTTCGCCTGGAATGCGGGGCTCGCCATGGGCGGCGTCTCGCGCGTCAGCCAGGTGCAGCTGTTGCAGATTTTCGTGACGCTGATCATCGCGGCGTTCCTCAATGGAGAGCAGATCGATGCCGTGACCTGGCTCGTTGCGGCGCTCGTCGTGGTGATCGTGCGCATGGCCAGCCGGGCGCGGACGATGCGCGGATGAGACGTCACGGCGCTTTGGCCACTTCGCTGCGTAGCCTTGTGTATGGCTGCCGGCGCCCCATCTGCGGATAAGGCAATACACAAGCGCAACGCGCGGGGTTCGAGCGCATGTTCTGGTCAATACCGATCGGCGTGATCGCCGGGACGGTGGTGAAGCTGCACATCACCTTCATTCTCTTCCTCGTCTGGCTCGCGGGCATGCAATGGACCATGGCCGGTTTCGAGGCCGCGCTTGATCTCGTCATCCTGATCGTGCTGATCTTCGCCTGCGTGGTCGCTCACGAATTCGGCCATATCTTCGCCGCGCGGCGCTATGGCATCCGTACGCCCGAGGTGATTCTCTCGCCGATCGGCGGCATTGCCAATCTCGAGCGCATGCCTGACAAACCACGCGAGGAACTGATCGTGGCGCTTGCCGGGCCAGCGGTGAACGTGGTGATCGCGCTCATCCTCTTTTTCGTTCTGCGCGCCACCATCGATTTCGAGGACATCCTGCAGATCGAGAATCCGGCGGTCGGGCTCGCGGCGCGGCTGATGGCGGTCAATATCATTCTCGTTCTGTTCAACATGATCCCCGCCTTTCCGATGGATGGCGGACGGGTCCTGCGGGCGCTGCTTGCCATGCGCATGCCGGCGCCGAAGGCGACGCGGATCGCAGGGCGGATCGGCCAGGCGGCGGCTTTCGCCTTCGCGATCATCGGCCTGTTCTGGAATCCGATCCTGATCATCATCGCGGTCTTCGTCTATCTCGCGGCCTCGGCGGAGGTGGAGCAGACGGCGGTGAAGGACGTGGCGCAGGGGATTCGCGTCGAGCATGCGATGGTCACGGTGATCGAGACCCTGCCGCCGGGCGCGACGCTCGCCGATGCAGTCGAGGCGCTGGTGCGCACGGCGCAGAAGGAATTCCCCGTGGTCGATCATGTGGGCTATCCGCACGGGCTGATGACGCGCGACATCCTGATCCCGGCTCTGGCGAAGGGCAGTTCGCGCGAGCCGGTCGAGAACGTGATGATGCGCGAAGTGCCCACCATCAGCGCCCATGCGCCGCTTGATGACGGCATGAAGCGCCTGATGGAGACCCGTGCTCCGGCTCTCTTCGTGCTCGACCGTGCGGGCCATCTGGTTGGCTTGCTCACTTCCGAGAATATCGGTGAGATGGTCATGGTGCGCGAAATGCGGCCCGACTGGCGTTTCAAGTGATATGGTAGGCGGGTCGCTCCGCAGCCCCGCCCCCTGATCATCAAGTGATTATATGTCGGCTTTGAGTGGATTCTTGATTCCATGGAACAGCGAACAGGCATTCGATTTCCCAGCGTTTGGCATAGCTGTGCAATGCGCGCTTGGGGTCCGCAGTGTTGGTGGCGATGATGATACTCTCTTGCCCTGCTGCGTTTCGGGCGGCACCGTGCAGGGTCGTCGTCATGTCGGACAGGCTTCCATCCCATACGCCATGGCGTGTCCTGCGCAAAGGAGAGGCAAAAGAAATGCGGCAGCCTCCATCAAACTCGATCAACTGCCCTTCGCGCAAGCGGATGGCGAAAAGGACATTGTTTTCACACAGGAATTCCAGCCACTGAGCGCCAATGAACTCCCGATCCGCGAGCAAGAGCTCGATCGAGTCTGCGCCGAACAGCGCGAGCTAGCGCTGCATCAGCGCGATGCGTTGCGCCGTATCAGAGCCGCCTGAGCGATCCAGTTGGAGCCACATCAACGGCACCCTGCACCGTCTTGTGACGATCGCCGGCATGAGAAGATTGATCTCCCGCCCGCCAAGCCTCCAGTTGGTGCGATCCGGAGCCAGCCGTTTGGGCCGCGCAAGATTGAGCGTCTGCACAATCATCCGGGCTGCGACATCACCATCGGAAATTCATCACGCAGAGGGGCGATCAAGGTGTCGGTCATCGTGAAGATCCTTTTGGTCGAGAATCTTCAAACCGAATCCATTCCGCCCCTCACTGCAACAACGTCGTGTACTATGGATGATGCGGGCCCGGAGCGCGCTCCAATGGTCACCGCGCGGGCACATGAGCCGGGTCGACGGGGCGATACACGCCGTCGACTCCCGCCATCATGTCGATGCGACGCTCGTGAAAGGCGATAAGCGTGGAGCGGTGGCCGATCGAGATCAGGGTGGTCCCGGGCAGTTCCTCGCGCAGGACCTTGTAGATCGCGGCTTCCGTCGGTTCGTCCATGGCTGCGGTCGCTTCATCGACG
>NZ_DATGCW010000132.1:0-6663 GCF_035311605.1 Saliniramus sp. | reverse complement strand
CTCCCGTCCCGCCTCACGATCGGCGCCCTTGGCGACACCGATCACCGGGATATCCGTCACCCCGAGTTCGCGCAGGATGGCGCGCACGCCGGAAACCTGGCCCGCCCCGCCATCAATCAGCACCAGATCCGGCCAGGCGGGGAATTCATCGGCTGAATCATCGGCAAAGGCCGGATCATCCGGTGGGCGATCCTGCCCGGTATCGCCCTTGCCGTTCCGTTTTTCCTCAGGATTCTCATGATCAGCCGCGCGGGGCTGGTCCTTCACCAGCCGGGCGAAGCGACGACGCAGCATCTCACGCATCATGGCGAAATCATCGCCGGCGGTGACCTTCTCCACCGGCATGTTGAAGGTGCGGTAATGCGTCTTCATGAAGCCACCAGCGCCGGCGACGATCATCGCACCCACCGCATTGGCGCCCTGGATATGGGAATTGTCATAGACCTCGATCCGGCGCGGGCTGCGCGCGAGCCCCAGCGCATCGGCGGTGAGATCGAGCAGGCGCTGTTGCGAGGCGGTCTCCGAGAGACGCCGCCCGATCGCCTCCTTCGCATTGCGCTCGGCATTCTCGACGATCTGGCGCCGCTCGCCGCGCTTGGGCGTCGCCAGATCCACCTTGTGGCCGGCGCGCACGGCGAGCGCAGCGGCGACCACCTCACGCTCGGGGGATTCGTGCGAGAGCAGGATCTGCTTCGGCGGCGGCTTGTCGGAATAGAACTGCACGAGGAAGGCGGTCAGCACCTCCTCGACGCTCATCGACTTGTCGGCCTTGGGGAAATAGGCGCGGTTGCCCCAGTTCTGCCAGTTGCGGAAGAAGAACACCTCGACGCAGAACTGTCCGCCCTCCTCCGCGATGGCGACCACATCGGCCTCCTCGACGCTCTGCGTATTCACCCCCTGGCTTGACTGGATGGCCGAGAGCGCGGCCAGACGGTCGCGATAGCGCGCGGCCCGCTCGAATTCGAGGGCGTCCGAAGCCTCCTGCATCTCGGCCGAAAGGCGCTCCTTCACCCGTGAGCTCTTGCCGGAGAGGAAATCCACTGCCTCGCGGGTGAGCGCGGCATAATCCTCGCGCGCGATCTCGCCGGTACAGGGCCCGGCGCAGCGCTTGATCTGGTAGAGCAGGCAGGGACGGGAGCGGTTGTCGAAATAGGAATCCGAGCAGGTGCGCAGGAGGAAGGCGCGCTGTAGGGCCGTCATGGTGCGGTTGACCGCCCAGACGCTGGCGAAGGGGCCGAAATAGCGCCCCTTGCGATTGCGCGCGCCACGATGCTTGGTGAGCTGCGCCCCGCGCTCATCCTCGGTGACGAGGATATAGGGCAGCGATTTGTCGTCACGCAGGAGCACATTGTAGCGCGGGCGCAACTGCTTGATCAGATTGGCCTCGAGCAAGAGCGCCTCGGATTCCGTGCCCGTGGTCACGAATTCCATCTGCGCCGTCTCGGTGATCATCCGGATGATGCGGTTTGAATGGCCCTGGCCGCGCGCATAGGAGCCGACGCGGTTCTTCAGGCTCTTCGCCTTGCCGACATAGAGCACCTCGCCCTGCGAATCGATCATGCGATAGACGCCGGGCGCGTTGGGCAAGGTCGCCCAGAACCGGCGGATCACCTCCATGCCGGTGCCGCTGACACCACTCTCGGTCATGACCGTCTCGCCCGCTTGCGCCGGGGCGGGTGGCGATGGCGGCGCGGCGGATTGCGCGGCGGGGATCGGCGTATCGTCGGCGGGATCGGTCATGGGTCAGATGTAGGCTATGCGGGCAGCCCGGGAAAGATCTCTCCCGGGCCTGTCCTGGTTGAATTCACCACGATGCGCTGGCGGCTGGCCAGACGGGATCGATTGGTCAGACGCGATCAATGATGCTCGTGACGGGCATGTTCGTCACCGCCGTGTTCTTCGCCCGCCATGCCGTGACCGTAGAGCGCCGCGTTGGCATGGGCGTGATCGATATGCTCGAATTCCAGGCTCGAATGCCCGATACCGTGGGCCTGCTTCAACTCCTTCTTGATCGCGGCCTTGACGGTTTCGAGTCGCGTCCAGCCCTCCCGCGACACGACCACGTGACAGTCGAGCGCAGCCTCGTGCTCCTGCATCTGCCAGAGATGCACGTGATGCACGTCATGCACGCCCTCGACACCACGCATGGCCGCGATGACGGCCGCGCTGTCGATATCGGGCGGGCTGCCGAGCATCAGCGTGCGGATCGGACCGCCGATCTCGGTGAGAGCGAGGTAGAGGATGTAGAGCGCAATAAGGATCGTGATGGCGGGATCCACCCAGCGCAGATCATAGAGCAGGATCAGCGCACCGCCGAGGATCACGGCAACGGAAGCCAGCGCGTCTGACAGGTTGTGCAGGAACAGTGCGCGGATGTTCACGGAGCCTTTCTGCATCGACCAGGTGAGCAACGCCGTCAGCAGATCGACCGCGAGGGCAATGATTCCCAGAATGACCACGGTCCAGCCCGCCACCTCCGGCGGATCGATGATCCGCATGCCACCCTCATAGATCAGATAGAAGCCGACCAGGATCAGGGTGACGTAATTGATCAGGGCCGCGACGATCTCGATCCGTCCGTAGCCGAAGGTCATGCGCGAATCAGGCGGTCGGCGCGCGATCTTGCGCGCGGCGAAGGCGATCACCAGCGATGCCATATCGGAGAAATTGTGGAGCGCGTCTGCGATCAGCGCGAGACTGCCGGAGAGGATGCCGCCGATGATCTGCGCGACCGTGAGCAGGGCATTCGCCCAGATTGCGACGGAGACGCGCCGATCCCCGGATTTCGGATCGATATGCACATGCGCGTGATCGTGCGGCATTTCGGGCCTCCCGAGTGATTGATGTATGCGCGTTACGGCCATGCCTGGGCGATATGATCGTTCCTGCTCCGGCACCGTTCGACATCAGCATGTATCGCGCACTGGTGAGGACGACAACGCCTGCAGCATCTGCCTCGAGCCGCCTGAGTCGTTTCGCGCAAACGAGGTTGGGAGCCGCAATGGTTGCCTCCGCCGGTCCCCCCGGCCTACCAACAGCAAAAGCGGTCGGCGGGTGCCGGCACGCGACGATATCTGATTGAGGACAAAGCCATGCTCGATGCAAACGCCAAGGGCGTCTACGTCATCGCCCCCACCCCCTTTCACGACGATGGCCGCGTCGATGACGCTTCCATCGACCGGATGACGGATTTCTTCGTCGAGGCGGGCTGCACGGGCATCACAGCGCTGGGCATGATGGGCGAGGCCCCGAAACTTGACGGAGAGGAAGCCCGCGCCATCGCCTCGCGCATCATCAAGCGTGCCGGCGACACGCCCGTCGTGATCGGCGTATCCGCTCCCGGCTTCGCTGCCATGCGTACGCTTTCGCACTCGGTGATGGATGCGGGCGCTGCCGGGGTGATGATCGCCCCGCCTTCCTCGCTGAAGACGGACGACCAGATCGTCAATTACTACGCGCAGGCCGTCGAGGCGATCGGCTCCGACATCCCCTTCGTGATCCAGGACTATCCGCTCGCCATCGGCGTGGTGATGACGCCGGGCGTGATCCGCCGGATCGTGCAGGACAACCCCTCTGCCGTGATGCTCAAGCACGAGGACTGGCCGGGGCTGGAGAAGATCTCGGCGCTGCGTGGCTTCGAGCAGGACGGCTCCATGCGCCACATATCGATCCTGTGCGGCAATGGCGGTCTGTTCCTCGATTTCGAATGTGAGCGTGGCGCAGATGGCGCGATGACCGGCTACGCCTTCCCGGACATGCTCGTCGATGTCGTCAAGCTCTCCCAGGCCGGCAAGCGCGACGAGGCGCATGACCTGTTCGATGCGCATCTGCCGATGATCCGCTATGAGCAGCAGCCGGGCGCCGGTCTCGCCGTGCGCAAATACGTGCTGCAACGGCGCGGTATCATTTCCTCGCAGGCCCAGCGCAAGCCAGGCGGCGCGATCTCCGCCAAGGCCCGCGCCGAGGTTGATTATCTGCTCTCACGCCTCGCAAAGCACGATCCGCGCGCCGGCAAGCTCGTCGGCTGATCGCGCAACCGCCGTGAACAAGAGACCGGCGGCATATCACCGCCGGTCGCAAGCGCCGATCACTGCGAGAGCATGATTTCGGAATGCGGCCCGACTCCCTCGGGGACGGGCACATCCGTCGCGGCGTAATCGGTGTTGAGAACCAGCCGTGAACGGTTGGCTATCTCGATTTCGCGCGCCACGACGACGGTATAGGCGGAATCGCCCGCAACAGGCTGATCCGCATCGATCAGCAGCTTCGATTTGGGCAGATAGATCGTGCCGAGCAACGTGCGCGCATTATTCGAGCTGATCCGGAAGGTCGCATCGTCCCTCGATCCGGCCTCGATGAAGAGGATACCGGCATATTGTCCCTCGAGGCTCGCGGAGAGGCTCAGCGTGGTATCCGGACCGAATTCGGCCCCGGCCCCGTCATGAAAGACAAAGGTGACGTCATGAGCCGTGATACGCGCCCCATCCTCGACCTCCAGCCCGTCACCACCGATATGATAGACTCCGGATTGGAAGGTGACCGGAGCCGAACTGCCAATTTCGAGGCCACCGCAATATTTTCCCGGGTAGAGGGTCTGGTTGCCCCTGACCTCGTACGGATCATCGTCGGCACTGCTGCAGGATGAAGACGGTATCCGGTGCGTGAGTGGATCGCCGATACGCGGGCAGGCTGTCACGGGCCCTGGACTGGCCGAGCCGCCATTGTATGAAACCGCACCATGCACGCAGATCAGACTGGCCTCCATATTGACCGAACCATCGAGGCGCAGCGCGCCCGATGACCCCGAATTGACATAGATCCCGCAATCCTCCGCATCGAGCCGGGCATGGTCGAAAAGGGCCATCGCATGGGATGTGCGCGGATCGGTGCTGATCATGCAGATCGGCTCGCGTCCGGCGAGCAGCGCCGTCGCGTTGACCCGGACGCTGGAAAGTCCCGTATTGAACAGGCGTGAGAAAATCGGACTGACAGTGCTCTCCACCGCAATCGTGACCGAATCGCGCTCGGGTGAGATTTCAGCCGAGACTTCGGGATTCTCGACGAAGCTCGTCCCGGCCTCGATCACTGCCTGGGCATAGAGCCGCGCGGCTTCCTGCAGGATCTCCGGGCGGGCGGCGCCGATGCGCAGTTCACGTGCGCTGACGATCGCGGCGCCGTCGGCGATCTTCTGCAGCTCGGTGCGTGCGGAATGCCAGGTGCTGACATCGACAGCGAGCGCAATACAACCAAGAAGCGGTATCAGCGCCAGCGAAAACAGCATCGCCATGCCGCCCTGGACATCCGAAAGAAAGCGCCCGGGCTGCGAGCGACGTACGATGCCGTCGCTGCATCGCGCCGCCGTGCCATTCGTATCCGCCTTGTGCATCGTTTCCTCTCGCCTCATGTTCGTCCGCCGCTTGCCAGAAAACGGAAGGGTCGCGCGGGCTTGGGGTCGGGACGACCCGATCCGGATTGCCGCAATTGCGCACGCATCGCCGCGACGGGATCGCCGACGACCGCCCCGGATGCGGGATCGTCCTGAGCAGAAGGCGCGACACCCCCCGCGTGCTCGTGCGCGGTGTCATCGACACGCGCCTCCAAGGGAACCGGCGGGCTCGCCTGTTCGGTCGCACCGCACATGGCCGCCGCTTCCCGGGCCCGCCGCGCCGCGATCAGATCGGCATAGCGCCGCAAGATCGCGCCTGTATCGTCGGAAGCATCGCCGGAAAGCGCGCATTGCGCGACGATCCCGGCGATCTTCTCCGGCGGTTGATCCAGAAGAATGCGCAGGCAGGTGATCGGATCGGGCCCGACCGGAGCCTCCGCGCGGGCGGCTTCCCGGGCTGGCATCCGCAGGATTTCGGCACCGCCTTCGACACCACCTGCACGCTGTTCTTGCTGCACGGCCGCCAGCGCCGCCTCGTTGTCGCGGCTGTTGCGCAGCACATATCGCAATTGATAGCCGAGCATGCGCCAGTTGACGGGCTTGGTCGCGAACGAGGTCGCACCGACCTCGTAGGCACGATCAATGGCAAACATGTCCTCACGCCCGGTAAGCACCACGACGGGAAGGCGTGCGAGCCGCGCATCCTCCCTGATTGCCGTACACAGGGCGAAGCCCGTCATCTGCGGCATTTCGAGATCGCTGAGCACGAGATCGAAGCCGGGATCGGCAGCCAGAATATCCCACGCCTCCTGGCCATTCTCCGCCGTCACGATCTCCCCGCCCGGATGCGAGAGCTGGGCCGTCGCCATCTCACGCATGATCGGATCATCGTCGACAGCGAGGATGCGCACCGGTTCCTCGAAGACATAGATGAAACCCTGTTCGGATCGTCCTAGCAGCATGGAATACGTCCCTTCGATGCAGCTATTTACAACTTTAAATATGACTATCAGCTTAAATGCATCGGTTAATTCCTTGCTTACGGAAATCTATGATAGTGCCAATTCGAAAACACCATGGGTTCAGGCGTGCAGAAGAATCAATCGATCAATTTCAAGCTGGGGCGCCTCGTGCTCGTCGCCGTGGGCATCGCGCTGATCTGTGGAACGGCGATCAATCTGTGGCGCGAGGTGGAGCGCTACGGCCAACAAAAGCATGAACAGCTCGCCACCACGGCACATGTTTTCGCCGCAGCTGCCGCCGAGGCGGTAGAAACA
>NZ_DATGCW010000131.1:0-11726 GCF_035311605.1 Saliniramus sp. | reverse complement strand
TGCAGAAACCGATCAGCACCCGCAGCAGCGTCCAGGCTATCGGATCTGCCAGCAGCGGAAAGGAGATCAGCCCCGCCGACATGAAGCTGCCCAGAGCCGCGAAGACCCGCACATGCCCGACCCGTCGGATCAGCACCGGGGTGAAACGCGCGCCGGAGAGAAAACCGACGAAGTAACCCGATGTGACGATGGCGAGCTCGGCGGACGAGAAATTCTCGATCCCACCGCGCAGGCCGATCAGCGTGAAATGCATGCCGTTGCCCAGCATGATCAGTACGATACCGAGCAGGAGCGCCCAGACTCCCGAAAACACCTGCAGCATGGAACGTCCCGTCCGATTCCGGATTCAGCGTGGATTTGAAATGTTGCACAATCATGTCACCGGCGCTGTTGCTGCAACGCCGCATTCCGGTCGATTCGCGACGCCTGACACGCGCCACCGGCTCCCGGGCCACTCAGCGCATCTGCGCACGATAGGCCATGGCCGCGTTCACCGCGCGACCGCGAACGTGGCTTTCGCGCAGAACAAGCGCCGTCACGGCGGGAAGTGTGGCGGCAGCGAGGAACATCATCGCGGGACCGTAAGCGTCTGCTGCCATGCCTGCGACAGATGGCCCCAGAACACTTCCCGCCGCACTCGCCAGCAGCGCAGCCGTGAAGCCGAGCGAGGGCAGCGCCGGAAACAGGCGCTCCGACCAGAAGGCGAGTACGGCGCTCGTCATCATCACATGCAGGCCCTGCAGCCCGGCAGAGGGCACGAGCCCCGCCCAGTTGCCGGGCAGGAGCGCCGCGAGCGCGAGGGACAAGGCGCCCGCCAGCATGAGGCCACGCAGCAGCCAGGGCAGCCCGATCACCGCCTCGATACGCCAGGTGAGGAGGCCGGTGAGGCCGAAAAAGCCGTAGATCAGGAAAACGAGGGCAGGTGTCGCGGCAACCGGCAACCCGACCACGCCCCCGCTCTCCAGCATGTGATCACCGGCAAAGGCGATATAGATCGCGGAAATCGTGCCGTAGACGAAGGCGATGGCAAAGAGCGGCAGCGCCTCGATCCGCAAGAGATGGCGCCATCCGCGTTCGGGCAGCGCTTCGGAATCCTTGTCGATATCGCGCAGGACGCGCCAGTTGACGACGAGCGCGACGGTGCTCGCGAGCGCGAAGAAAGCCCAGCACAAGCGCCAGGAAACACCCGTCAGCGCCATCACGAGCGCCGCGACGCCGGCACAGGCAATGCCGATACTGGTCCCGGTACTGATCTGTGACAGTGCCGTCGGCCTGTCGACATCGAACACCTTGCGGTGGACCGCATCGTTGAAGGGCGTCCACGCGAAGCCGGCGCTCGACGCAGCAAGAAACACGCCGGTGCCGAGGACGAGCAGGTTCGGCGCGAGCGCGACGAGCACCATCCCCGATGTGGCGGCAACCAGTCCGGACAGGACCGGCGCTTCCGGCCCACGCCGGATCAGCAGAGCCTGCGCGATGATCAGACCGAGAAAGAAGCCGAAGAAACCCAGACCCGAAACGAATCCCACAGCGGCGCTCGACAGGGCGAATTCCGCCCGGAATTCGGGGACGAAGAGGCCAAACCCCATGCGCCCGGGACCGAAGCTGATCGCAGTCGCCGCAAAACCGGCAGCCGAGAGGCTCTGGAAATAAGTCATGCACGCCTCCCGCAACCTGGCGGGAAACGCATGCGCGGGCCGGGAGGTTCCGGCCCGCCTTCCCCCTCACCGCTCCAGCAGGAAATCCTGAACGGCCTTCGTGAATTCCTCAGGCCGCTCGATATTGGACAGATGCGCCGCATCGAGCGTCACCGCCTGCGCGCCGGTGATCGCATTGCGGATGAGCTCGCCGTGTTCGGGCGTGGTCGAGGGGTCGCGGGCGCCGATCACGACGAGGACGGGGGCGTCGATGGCGCGGATGCTTTCACGCTGGTCCATGTCGCGGATCGCCTCGCAGCAGGCGGCGTAGCCCTGTGCCGGCGTCGCATAGATCATTTCCCGCACGCGCCCGACCGCCTGGGGATCCGACTCGCGGAATTCCGGCGTGAACCAGCGCTCCAGCGTCGGCCCGGCAATGACGGACATGCCCTGCGCGCGGGCCGTCTCGGCGCGGCTGTCCCACATCTCCGGCGTTCCCATCTGGGCCGCCGTATTGGCGAGCACGGCCCGTCCGATGCGCTCGCGATGGTGGGTCAGCATGCGCATACCCGTCATGCCACCCATGGAGAGCCCGCACCAATGCGCCTTCTCGATGCCCAACGCATCCAGAAGGCCAACGGCGTCTTCGGCCAGCCCGGCGAAGCTGTAGGGTCCCTGCGGCGCGTCACTTCCGCCATGGCCGCGATGATCGTAACGGATGACGCGGAAATGCGCGGTAAGCGCTGGCATCTGCGCATCCCACATGGCCAGATTGGTGGCCAGTGAATTCGACAGCATCAGCGGCGGCGCATCCTCCGGCCCCTCGAGGGCGATCCGGAAATTGCGGCCTGCCACGTTGATCTTGTCCATCATGCTCTCCTCCCGACACGCATTGGTTCATCGCGATGCGATGATAACGGCGCGGGAAGTGCTGACGAGAGGCAGCTTTGCCGGATGGGTCGCGCGTTTGCGCGCGGCTTCAGCCGATCTCCGCCACGCCTTCGACGAGACGTGGCGAGGCATGCAGATAACGCGTGGCCTTGCGCTTGGCGGTAATGTCGTCCCACACGCGCCCGACCTGCTCCGCCGTGACCCCCACCGCCCGCGCGACATCGTCGGCGGGTACGCCGTGATTGAGCCCGTAGAGACACAGATCCATCTTGTCGGTGGGCAGGGCGAAGTAGAACTCCTCCTGCGTCTGGGCCAGCGACCAGGTATCGGTGGTCGGCGGGCGCGCGCTGATCTCCCGCGGTACGCCGAGATGATCGGCGAGCTGATAGACCTGCGATTTGTAGAGATGCGCGATCGGCTTGACGTCGGCGGCGCCGTCGCCGTTCTTGACGAAGAAGCCCTGATCGTATTCCA
This sequence comes from Saliniramus sp., assembly GCF_035311605.1. Taxonomy (NCBI): domain Bacteria; kingdom Pseudomonadati; phylum Pseudomonadota; class Alphaproteobacteria; order Hyphomicrobiales; family Salinarimonadaceae; genus Saliniramus; species Saliniramus sp. Next base: position 8,724 of record NZ_DATGCW010000131.1, on the reverse strand, counting down.
GCCGGTTCGGCGTACCGATCACGGCGAAGTTCAGCCGGTCGGCATGGTAGTATTCGATCTGCTTGCGGGTGCGCTGTTTCATGTTGGTGGCGGCCACGATGCCGAGATAGACCTGCGGCGTCAGGCGGTGGCGCGTCGTCTCGCCCTCGGGCGATTGCACGACCAGCGAGGAGATGTTGTAGCCCGCGCGCGCGAGCGAATTGGCGATCACCACCTTGCAAGCCCAGCCGGGCCCATATTCCGGCACGATCTCGCGGATGAAGGCGTCGCGACGGCGGTAGCAGCCCATCACGTCGAGGGCGGGGCCGATATCCTCGATCTCGGCTTCGAGCCCGTAGGTCTGCGCCACGAGGCGGCCGAGGGCGAGGCTCTCGGGATCGGAATCGTTTTCCGGCATGAACAGGCAGAAGACGTTTTTTCCCTCCACCGCCTGCGCAGCGAGCGCGGCGCAGACGCTGGAATCGATCCCGCCGGAAAGCCCGAGCACGAGACCGCGCTTGCGCAGATCTCCCCTCAATTGCCGGCGAAGCGCCTCGGTAATGCGCGCGACCTCCGCCGGCGCATCGATGTCGAGCACATGCGGTCCGAAGGCGTCGGTCTGCCGGGCGTCCGGGCGGAGGGCATGGGCTGTCGCGGCATTCATTCTGCGGCCTCCAGTGTTTTCGCGTCGAGGGTTTGTGCGGCCAGACGGCGGCTGATCTTGCCGGTATCCGTACGCGGCAGGCTGTCGCGGAAGACGATGCGTCTGGGCACCATGAAATCTTCCAGGTTGGCGGCGCAGTGGCGGATCACGTCGCGCTCCTTCACCGTCGTATCACTGCGCACGACGAGGGCGGTCACGGCCTGGCCGAGCACCGGATCGGGGGTGCCGACGACGACGGCCTCGGCTACGCCCGGGCAGGCATGCAGCACCGTCTCGACCTCCTTGGGTGCGACCTTCTCGCCGCGGCTCTTGATGATGTCATCCTTGCGCCCGACGAAATAGAGATAGCCGTCGGCATCCGCGCGGAAGAGATCGCCGGTCATCAGGATGCGCTCGCCGGGCTGCGTGCCCGGGCGCAGACAGGCAGCGCTCGCCTGCGGATTCTCCCAGTAACCCAGCATCACATGCGGACCGGCAATGGCGAGCTCACCGATGGCACCGGCGGGCAGTTCATTACCGTCATCATCGACGACGAAGGCGCGGGTGCCCGGAATGGCGATGCCGACCGAACCCGGCTTAGCGTCGAGATCCTCCGGCGGCAGCCAGGTGCAGCGCTTGCACTCGGTCAGGCCATACATCGAATAGAGCGACACGCCCGGCAGCAATGCGCGCAGCCGCGCGATATGGGCCGGCGGCAGCGCGGCGGCGGTGTTGGTGAGATAGCGCAGATCAGGCAGGAACCCCGGCTCGAGATTCTTCATCTGCAGGATCATCGCCGCCATGGTCGGCACCAGCGGCAGGCCGGTGACGCGCTCGCGGCGCATGAGATCGAAGATCGCCTGAGGGAAGGCGAAGGACTTCTCCAGAACCAGCGTCGCGCCCATGCGCACCGCCATGATCAGCTGATACAGCCCGTAATCGAAGGCGATCGGCAGGACGTTGAGAATGATGTCGTCGGGCGTGTTGCGCAGATAGGTCGTGATCGAGGCGGATGCCGCATCGATATTCTGATGCGCCATCATCACACCCTTGGGCTGCCCGGTGGAGCCGGAGGTGTAGACCAGCATCGCAAGATCGGAATCCGCGAGATCGGAATCATTATTCTGGGGCAGGGTCCCCGCCTCCTCCCCCGGCGCGAGCGCCTGGGTGAAGCTCTGCGCCGCCACGCCGTCAGGCATCGTCTCGCTGATCGCCGCATCGGCGCGCGGGCCGGCGATGACCATCATACCCGGACCGGGCGCCTGCGCCAGAGCCGCGCCGGCAACCTTGGCCAGACGGTCGAGGGTGATCACCGCGCGGGCGCGGCAATTGTCGATGATGAAGGCGAGCTTGTCGGCCTTGGTCGAGGGGTTGATCGGCGAGAACACGCCGCCGGCGCGCGACACCGCATAGATCGCGACCGCCGCTTCCCAGCAATTGTCCATGAAGACCAGCACCCGGTCGCCGGGCTTCAGGCCGGCGGCGACGAGGCTTGCCGCGAGCCTGTCACAGGCTGCGTCGAAGGCGGCGTAGCTCAGGCGCGTCTCGCCGTTGACGAGCGCGGTCTTGTCGGGATGGCGCGCAGCCGAAGCGCGCAGGAACGCGTCGAGACGCATGCTGAAGACCTCTCCGTCAGATCACCGCAGGACGATGGCGGCTCACGCGACGCGCGAGACCTGCTCTTCCTGACAGCGCGTCACATAGGCAGTGATGCGATCGATCGAATCGAGATTTTCCGGCATGATGTCCTCGTCGGCGACGCTGATGCCGAAATGATCCTCGAGGAAGGCGACCAGTTCGAGAATGCCGGTCGAATCCATCAGATCGTTCTGGATCAGCGAATCCGAACCCGCGATGGCGCGGCTGTCGTCGCCGAACAGGAAATTCTCGGTGATGAAGTTGCGCAGATCGGTTTCGATCGTGTCGGCCATGCCGGTTCTCCTCGGTGAATGTCGTTCAGGCGGCTGCCCGGTTACGCATGCCCGACCCGCCGATGAAGCGGGCATGCCAGGTCTGGGTGGAGAGAATGCCGATGAAGGCGGCATTGTCGCGAAAACCGCTCACGCCGCCGCGCGCCACTTTCGCGGCGAGTTTGGCGACGGGAGCGGAATTGAACAGGCCGGTCGCGGCAAGCGCTTCCGGCGAGAGTGCATGGTCACGCAGGGCTTGCGCATGCGCGCCGGCGAAGGCGGCGCTATCGGGGGCGCGATAGGGCTGCTTGGTACGCTGTGCGATGTCGCGTGGCAGGAGATCGCCGAAAGACTCGCGCAGGATATGTTTCTCGCGCAGGCCTTTGAGCTTGAGGCCCGGCGGGATGGCCGCCGCCTGCTCGACCACGCGATGATCGAGGAAGGGAAAGCGCCCCTCGACACCGTGCGCCATGGCCATACGGTCGCCCTGGCTGGAGAGAATGTAGCCCGGAAGCAGGAAGCGCGTTTCCAGATACTGCGCCTGGTGCAACGGATGCCAGCGCGCGAAATCCGCCGGCAGCGCCGCCGCCATCTCTTCGCGAGCGTCGTAATTACCGATCTGCGTTCGCAGATCGGCCGAGAAGAACAGCTTCGCCGCTGCGGTGCCGCGCAGGCGCGGGCCATGCGAGAACAGCGGATCCGACGGATCGTCGGCACCGGCGCCAAAGAACGCCGCGAGATATTCCGGCGACTGCTTCTGCAGCCCCGGCAGATAGGGATAGAGCCGGCGAAACAGCTGTGGGCGCAGGGTCGAGCCGGGCTGGCGGGCGCAGAAGCGGCGCAGGCCCGCCTCCTTGAAGATGTCGTAACCGGCAAAGACTTCGTCAGCCCCCTCACCGGTCAGCACCACCTTGAAGCCCTCGTCACGCACCAGCCGAGAGAGCAGGAAGAGCGGCGCGGGAGCGGTGCGGATCACCGGGCGCTCGGCATGCGCAAGCATCTCCGCGAAAGCCTGGGCGATCTCGCGATCACCGCAATTTACCGAGGCATGACGCGTGCCCAGCGCCGCCACCATGGCCTGCTGCTCGGCGCTCTCGTCATGCTCGGGCGAATCGAAGGTCACCGAGAATGTGTGCAGATCCGGCACTTCGCGTGCGGCCAGCGCGCTGGTCAGCGCCGAATCGAAGCCGCCGGAGAGATAGGCGCCCACAGGCACATCTGCGCGCAGTCGAATGCGCGTGGCATCGGTGAGCATCGCGGCGACATCTTGCGCCACGCGCGCGGGATCCGCATCGCGCGCGGCATCCGCGTGATCGGGGAAACGCAATTGCCAATAAGCATGCTCGCGCATGCCCTGCGCATCGACGACAAGGCAATGGCCGGGCGGCAACTCGCTCACGCCGGCAAAGGGTGTGCGCGGCGCGATCGGCGCCCAGAGCGTGAAGATCTGATCGAGTGCGATGGGATCGGGCTGCGGCGCGAAACCGGGCAGCGCGAACAAAGCCTTGACCTCGGAAGCGAAGGCGAAGACGCCGTCATGCAGCGTATGATAGAGTGGGCGCACGCCCATCCGGTCACGGGCCAGGACGAGGCGCTGCGCGCGGGCATCCCACAGGGCGAAGGCGAAATCGCCGTTGAGCCTTTCGAGGCAGTCGAGCCCCATCTCGTCATAGAGTTGCAGAAGGACTTCCGTATCCGAGCCGGTGCGGAAGCGGCGCCCGCGCGCTTCCATTTCGGCGCGCAGTTCGACGAAATTGAAGATCTCGCCGTTGAAGCTGATGGTGAACGCGCCATCCTCGCCGAAAGACATTGGCTGGGCGCCGTCGGCCAGACCGACGATGGAAAGGCGGGTATGGGCGAGACCGATCTGCGCTATGTCACGACCGGGGATCAGGCTGGCGCCCGACGCATCGGGACCACGATGATGCAGCACCCGGGCCATGCCGGCGAGGATATCCGCCGCTTTCGCAAGCGGTGCGTGTTTTGCGACATAGCCGGCAATCCCGCACATTTCCCCCTCCGTTAAAGCCTTCAGAAACGGCGCCCACATCTGACACGCTTGCTTCTGTACACGCAGGAGATGATAACAAAGCACACGGATTTGTCTGCATTTGTCTAAATTTATAAAGAATTGCTTATCATTAAAGTTAACAAGCCGAGACTTTCGGGTTCACTGGAAATCGTGACCGATCAGCGGCATCCAGTTCTCGCCCGCGAGCCCGTTGACCACGATGCGCCCGCTGCGGATTCGCGACATGATGGCCGGATCGCGGCTCGTAAGAACCGTCGCCGCGCGATGGGTGAACTGGCAGCGGCGCGTCAGCAAAACTTCGAGCAGATCCGGTCGCGTGCGCCCGCGCAGGCCGGCCAGGCCACACGCATGGGCATGGGCGAAGAGATGATCGACCACGGCGGGCAACTGACCCGGCGCAGCGGCGAGTTCGAGCACATGCGCCATCCCGCCAGGCCGGGCGTGATAGATGAACAGCCCGATCGCCGTTTCACCCCGCCAGACGACCCTTGCCTGCATCTCGCCATAACGCGCCTTGTGTCGCGCATCGGCAAGACGCGCGCCGAGATCAAGGGCGGCCCAGTCCGGGCGCAGAACGGCGCCGGCGCTGAAGCGCTCCAGAAGCGCACCGATCATGGCTTCATCCGCCTCGGAATCGGTGCAGTGACCAGCTTGCGGCGGGGTGAAGGGACCGATATGCCGCGAAAGCGCATCGAAGGGACGCGTCAGTGGCTGGAGCCGGTTCAGGGCGGGCTTCGCATGGCCTGCCAGCGCCAGACCGAAAGCGGCAGGGCGCAGCACGCGCATCCATTCGAGGCTGTGATCGGGCAGAACCGTTCCACGCAGACGGCTCCACAGGGCCTGCGAGACGGCATTGGCGGTCTCGCTCGCCGAGACATCCTGCGGGCCGGCGAGAAAGCGGCGCAGCAGCTTGGCGCCGACGAAGGGATCGGTATCAGGCGCAGACGCCATCAGCGATCCACAGAACGCCACCCGGACCGGCCTGCCCGCGAGCTCGAAGGGCGACACCCGCACGCCGAGAAAGCCATCAACGGCGCCGCTCGCATCGACATGAACCAGGGAAGGGATATCCGCATCGGCCGCATCGTGCTCGAGAAACAGCCGCGCGATCGTCTGCTGCAGGGACGGCGTCGCAACCGCCTCGCGCCCGCGAAAGGTGCGCGCGAACATGGCCGCGACGGCGGGCATATGCGCCGCCGTGCACGCCACGACCCCTGCGGCAGCTTCTGCGGATGCTGCGGGCATCGCTGTCGAGAGCGCCGGCTCAGCCATCGCCGCGCCTGCGGGCCATGGCGACGCGCGGCGCGCCGGTTTCATCATGGGCGAAGGTGACCGGCTCGAAGCGCCTGGTGCGATCGATCAGCAGTTTCGCCTGCAACTCCTGGCCGTGACCGAATTCAAAGGCGATCCAGCCGCCGGGCTTGATGAAGCGGATCGATTCACGGGCCATGCGTTGCAGGATGGAGATGCCGTACGGGCCGCCGTCGAAGGCCTCGCGCGGCTCTTCGCGCAGAAGATGCGAGCGGTCGCGCTCGAGCCTTCCGCTGGAGATATAGGGCGGGTTGCACACCACGAGATCGACCCGATGCTCCAGCCCCACACCGTACAGGGACGCGAACATGTCGCCGCGCCGCACGAGCACCCGCCCGTTCAGCCCGTGATCAACGGCATTCGCCTGTGCGACATTGACGCATTCCTGGGTCAGGTCGCAGGCATAGACGAGCGCCTGGGGATGGCCATGTGCGAGGGCCACGGCGAGATTGCCGCTGCCGCAGCACATGTCGACGACGGTCTGGGCGCCGGGCCGTCGCGCCAGAATCGCCTGCGCCTGCCGCCCCAGCAATTCCGTCTCCGCACGCGGGCGCAAAACGGCACCTTCAGCGCGCAGGGAAAGTCCCATGAAGGTGACGCGATCAGGCGAAGCGCCGGAATGCGCGTCAGGGCCGGGCGTGAGCGGAAGGGACGTCGACGTCATGAGGCCACCATTAATAATTGTGCGTGGACTGGTTTACTCAATAAGTATTAGCAGAAAATGAGTGCGCTTTCTTCATTTGTTTATTTTTCGGTTAACATATGTAAGCACAACGCAGGAATGCGGAACTTTTTCACAGGATTGCGCATGCAGCCCGTCTGCGTCAGCCGCGCCCGACCCGTTGCAGGAATTCCTCTTCCGTCAGCGTCTCGATGCCGAGTTCCGCCGCCTTGGCGAGCTTCGATCCGGCCCCCGGCCCCGCCACCACGAGATCCGTCTTCTTCGACACCGACCCCGCCACCTTCGCCCCGAGCCGCTCGCCCAGCGCCTTGGCCTCGTCCCGGGTGAGCTGCTCCAGCGCCCCGGTGAAGACGATGGTCTTGCCGGCGATGGGCGACGACTGGTCGATCGTCTCGGTGAGTGGCTGCGGGGTAACGTGTTCGAGCAGCGCGTCGAGGATGTCGCGGTTATGATCCTCGCGGAAGAACTCCACGATCGCATCGGTGACGACCGGCCCCATCCCGTCGATATCAGCGATGGCCGCGCGGGCCTCGCCATCCCCCTCCCCGGCCTTCAGCGCCGTCTGGCGCAGGCTGTCGAAATCGGGGAAATGGCGCGCGAGCAGCTTGCCCCCGGTCTCACCGACATGGCGGATGCCGAGCGCGAAGATGAAGCGGTTGAGCGGCACTTCGCGGCGCTCGTTGATCGCATCGAAAAGGTTGCGCACGCTCTGGCGCCCCCAGCCTTCGCGGGATTCGAGCCGGAGCAGCGAATTCGTGTTGCGGGCTTCCAGGGTGAAGATGTCCTGCGGCGCCTTGACGAGCCCGTCATCGTAGAAGCTTTCGATCGTCCGCCCGCCCAGCCCCTCGATATCCATGGCGTTGCGCGAGACGAAATGCTTGAGGCGTTCGCGCGCCTGGGCCGGGCAGACCAGCCCGCCGGTGCAGCGGCGGGCGGCATCCTCCTTGCCGGTACGCGGGTTGACGTCGCGCACGGCATGGCTGCCGCAAGCCGGGCAGGTGGCGGGAAATTCATAGGGCTTTGCATCCGCCGGGCGCTTGTCGATGACGACGTCGAGCACTTTGGGGATGACATCACCAGCGCGCAGGACGATCACCGTGTCGCCGATGCGGATATCGCGGCCCTCGCGGATTTCCTCGCCATTGCCGCCGATGCCCTTGATGTAATCTTCGTTATGCAACGTCGCATTCGACACCACCACGCCGCCGACCGTCACCGGGCGCAGGCGGGCGATGGGGTTGAGGGTGCCGGTGCGGCCGACATTGATCTCGATATCTTCCAGCACGGTGAAGGCCTGCTGGGCGGGGAACTTGTGGGCCAGCGCCCAGCGCGGGGCGCGCGAGACATAGCCGAGGCGCTCCTGCAGGGCGAGGTCATCGACCTTGTAGACGACGCCGTCGATGTCGTAGCCGAGCGAGGCGCGCTCTTCTTCGATAAAGTGGTAGTGCGCGAGCATCTCGCTCGCATTCTCGCAGCGTTTCATGTGCGGGTTGGTGGCAAAGCCCCATGATTCGAAAGCCTTGACCACCTCGAACTGGGTTTTCGCCGGCAGCGCATCCATGGCGCCCCAGGCATAGGCGAAGAACTTGAGCGGGCGTTGCGCCGTGATGCGCGAATCGAGCTGGCGCAGCGAGCCCGCCGCCGCGTTGCGCGGATTGGCAAAGACCGACTTGCCCGCCTCCTCCTGGCGCGCATTGATCGCCGCGAAATCGGCATGCGAGAGATAGATCTCGCCCCTGATCTCGACGATGCCCGTCTGCGGAATCTCCTGCGGAATGTCCTCCACCGTGCGCGCATTGGCGGTGACATCCTCGCCCTCGCTGCCGTCTCCCCGCGTTGCGGCGGTGACGAGCTTGCCGTCTTCATAGCGCAAAGAGAGCGACAGCCCGTCGATCTTGGGCTCCGCGGTGAAGGTCAGCGGGCTGTCGCCGAGATTGAGGAAACGCCGCACCCGCGCCACGAAATCCTGCACCTCCTCGTCGTTGAAGGCATTGTCGAGGGAGAGCATCGGCACGCTGTGGCGCACCTTGGCGAATTTCTCGGAGGGCTTGGCGCCCACGCCCGGTGAATCGCCACCGATCAGCGCGGGATGCGCATTCTCCAGATCGACCAGCCGCTTGCGCAGCGCATCGTATTCCGCATCCGTGATCTGCGGCGCATCCTCGCC
>NZ_DATGCW010000130.1:0-2076 GCF_035311605.1 Saliniramus sp. | reverse complement strand
CTCATGCTCCCCCACCGGCTCGGCGCGCGGCGGGATCGTCAACGGATCGACGAAAGGCGCCAGCGCATCCTGCGGCAGGGCCGGGCGCTCGGTCGCAGAAGTCGGCGCGCCGTGGCCGTGGCTATGCTGCGCCTGCGCGGGCGCGATGGCGAGGGTGGCGAGGGCTGCGGTGGCGAGGAGGGCAGGGGAAAACGATCGGGGCATCATCGACTCCGTAAAAATCGCTCATGGGAAAACAGGGGCCGAATCGCCCGCGCGAACAGTCTATGATGATTGGCTGCGCTATTGAAAATAGTGGCAGCGCTTCACTCCACCCGCGCCCTGAAAAACCCGTCCACGCGCGTCAGCGCTTCTTCGGAGAGCGGGATCCCGAAGCGTTGGAACATGTGGCAGCCGCCGGGATAGATGGCGAGGTCGGTGGGGACGTTCGCGGTGGCGAGGCGGGCGGCGAGGAAGAGGCTGTCGTCGAGGAGCGGGTCGCGCGTGCCGATGCTCACCAACACCGGCGGCAGGCCGGCGAGATCGGCCAGAAGCGGGGAGAGATCCGGGTCAGAACGGTCGTGATCGCCGCACAGGTTTTGCGCGAAGATGGTAATGTCGCGCGCGTTCAGGATCAGCTTTTCCGATCCCCAGTTGCGCACGCTCGGCGTCAGGGCGAGATCGTAGCAGCCGGCGAAGAGGTTGGCGCCGGCAAAGGGCGTCAGCCCGTGGCGGTCGCGCAGGCGCAGCATGGTGACGAGGGCGAGATGCGCGCCAGCCGACTCGCCACCGATCATCAGTTTCTGCGTACCGAACAGGCCCTGCGCCTCCCGCAGGAGCCAGAGCGCCGCCGCCTCGCAATCATCGGGCGCCGCCGGATAGGGGTTTTCGGGAGCCAGCCGGTAGCGCACGGAGACGGTCGCGACACCCTGCTCTGCGAGGCGCTCGAATTCCGGATCCTGCTCGTCGGGCGAACCCCAGGTCCAGCCGCCGCCATGGATATGCAGGTAGACGACGCGGGCCTCGTCGGGTGCAAGAATGCGCAGATCGATCGGCCCGGCGGGGCCGTCGATCTCGATCCAGCGGGCGCGGTCCGAATGCGGCAGGGCGGGAAACGGCCCGCGCCCCTCGCGCCGGGCCTTGCGCACCACATCGATGGGAAACGACCACTGGTCGGGCAACGCTGCGAGCTTCTCGACGATCTCGGCATTGAGCGCGCGGGTTTCCTCGGCGATCGCCTCGTCCTTGAACAATGCCGGATTGATCATCAGCCCCCCTCCCCTTGCGCAGCGCGCTTTTTCTCGATGCTCTCCCACACATCCACCGCAAGATCCGGGCCGCCGAGTTTGGCGATGGCGCGGATGCCTGTGGGCGAGGTGACGTTGATCTCGGTGAGATTGCCGTCGATCACGTCGATGCCCACGAGAAGCAGCCCCATATCGCGCAGCTGCGGGCCGATCGTCTCGCAGATTTCGCGTTCGCGCGGGGTAAACTGCGTCGTCGTCGCCGCGCCGCCGCGCACCATGTTGGAGCGGATATCACCCGCCGCCGGCACCCGGTTGATGGCGCCGCGCGCCTCGCCATCGACGAGGATGATGCGTTTGTCGCCCTCGGTGATCTGCGGCAGGAAACGCTGGATCACCCAGGGCTCACGGAAGGTGACGGCGAACATGTCGAACAGCGAGCCGAAATTCGGATCATCCGGCATCAGCCGCACAACGGCGGCACCGCCATGGCCGTGCAGCGGTTTCATCACCACCGCGCCGTGTTCCCTGCGGAAATCCTGGATTTCCTCCTTGTCGCGGCTGATCAGGGTCGGCGGCATCAGTTCGGGGAAGAGCGTGACGAAGATCTTCTCAGGCGCGTTGCGCACATGGGCGGGATCATTCACCACCAGCGTGCGCGGGTGGATGCGCTCCAGCAGATGCGTCGCCGTGATATAGGAGAGATCAAAGGGCGGGTCCTGGCGCATCAGCACCACATCCATTGCATCGAGTGGCGTGCGCACGCGCGGGCCGAGCTCCGCATGCTCGCCCTGCACATCCTTGACGCTCAGGCTCTGCAACCCGGCCACGACCTGCCCGTCGCGCATGGAAA
>NZ_DATGCW010000129.1:0-6432 GCF_035311605.1 Saliniramus sp. | reverse complement strand
ATCGCGGTTTCTGCGGCGGCTGGGCGGATGGGAGGTCGAAAACATCACCGACCAGCTGGGCGAGCCCGTCTGGGAAGGGGCGCTCGATATTGCCGGCACGCTCAATCGCGAGGTCATCACCTCGTTCCCGGTTGACGAGGCCCTGCCCGAGCGTGAGCCGGGGGTCTACGTTCTCGTGGCGGTGCCGGTGAACGATACCCGTGAGCCCTGGGAGGCGCGTGCGACGCAATGGTTCGTTGTCTCGGATATGGGCTTGTCGAGCTTCGCCGGCGCAGACGGGCTTTCGGTCTTCGCGCGCAGCCTCGGCTCGGCCATGCCGCTGCCCGGCGTCAGCCTGCAGCTCGTCGCCCGCAACAACACGATTCTGGGAACGGCCTCGACCGATGCTGCCGGTATGGCGCATTTCGATGCCGGGCTGATGCGCGGCACCGGTGGCATGACGCCCACAATCGTGATGGCCGGCGGCGACGATGGTGATTTCGTCTTCCTTGATCTCACCCGTGCCGGGTTCGACCTGTCCGATCGCGGTGTCGCAGGACGCGCCGCACCCGGCGCCATCGACATCCTGCCCTGGACCGAACGCGGCATCTACCGCGCCGGGGAGACCGTCCATCTCAATGCGCTCGTGCGCGATGACATGGGCAGGGCCTCGCAGAATCTGCCTCTGACCGCCATTCTCACGCGTCCGGACGGTGTCGAGGATCGCCGCGTGGTCAGCACGCAAGGCGCGCTCGGCGGCCATGCCTATGCCATGGCCCTGTCCGACAACGCGATGCGCGGCACATGGTCCGCAGCCCTGCATGTTGATCCCGATCGTCCGCCCCTCGCGCAGACGCGTTTCCTCGTCGAGGATTTCGTGCCCGACCGGATCGCCTTCACGATGGAGGCGGATGTCGAGAGGCTCGCCCCCGACGGTGTGGCGCGGGTCGATGTCGAAGGGCGCTACCTTTACGGTGCGCCAGCAGCGGGGCTGGGCCTCGAGGGTGAGGTCGCGGTCAGCACCGCGCGCGACTGGCCGGACTATCCCGGATATCGGTTCGGGCTGGACGAAGAGGATGAACTGGGCGCCGATGTGATGCCGCTGACGGCTTTGCCCGATACGGATGTGCAAGGGCGTTCGCATGTCGATGTCACGCTGGGGGCTCTGCCGGCGACCACTCGCTTGCTGGAAGCGACCGTGATCCTGCGCATGCGTGAGGCCGGCGGTCGGGCGGTGGAGCGTCGTCTCACCCTGCCGGTCATGCCCGATACCCCGATGATCGGCATCCGCCCGGATTTCGCGGATGAATCGGTCCCAGAGAATACGACGGCCTCGTTTTCCGTCATCGCCACCGATACGCAGGGTGCGCGACTCGCGCTCGCGGATCTGCAATGGTCGCTCGAGAAGATCGAGCGCAGCCATCAATGGTATCGCACGGAATCCGGCTGGAATTACGAGCCTGTGATCTACACCAGCGAGGTGGCCAGCGGACGGGTCGATGTCGGGCAAGAGGATCCCGGACGCATCGCCCTGCCGGTCGAATGGGGGCGCTATCGGCTGGCGATCGAAACCGATGATCCGATGGGCCCGGCGACCAGCATCGCCTTCGATGCGGGCTGGTTCGTCGAGACAACCGCGACGGAGGCTCCCGATGCCCTCGAAATCGCGCTTGATCGTGAGAGCTATGCCGATGGCGATATCGCCCGCCTGAAGATTGCCCCGCGCTTTGCGGGCGAAGTTCTCGTGCATGTCGGCAATGAGCGCCTGCGCGAGACCATCACCGCGACGATCCCGCGCGAAGGCGGTGAGGTCGCGATTCCGGTCAGCGGTGACTGGGGCGCCGGGGCATATGTCACGGCGACCTTGTACCGGCCCGGCGATGATGCGCAGAGCCGCATGCCCGCACGCGCCATCGGCGTGACCTGGCTCCCCGTCGATCCGGGCGAGCGCGATCTGCAGGTGAGTCTCGATCTGCCGGATATGCTGCGCCCGCGCGAGCGGCTGCGTATTCCCGTGAGCGTGGACAACCTGCCTGCCGATACGCCCGCCTATGTGACGGTGGCGGCGGTCGATGTCGGTATTCTCAATCTCACCAATCACCCCGCTCCCGACCCTGAAGGCTGGTATTTCGGGCAGCGCAGCCTGGGTCTCGCGATCCGCGATCTCTATGGACGTCTGATCGATGGTTCGCTCGGTGCGGCGGGGCGCCTGCGCACCGGTGGTGATGGCGGTATCCTCGTCGAAGGCAGCCCGCCCGAAGAGCGCCTGCTGGCCTTCTCATCCGGACCGGTGGCGCTCGACCCGGAAGGCCGGGCCATGGTCGATTTCGAATTGCCGGAATTCAACGGCACCGTCCGCATCACTGCGGTGGCCTGGAGTGCGGACGGGGTGGGCGAGACGGAGGCGGAGCGCGTCGTTCGCGATCCCCTCGTCGTCACGGCAAGTGCTCCGCGCTTCCTGACGCCTGGCGATAATGCGCTGATGCGCCTCGACATCGCCAATCAGGATGCGCCTGCGGGCGAGTACGCGCTGTCGATTGGTATCGACGGTGATGCGGGGCTCGCACTCGGCGCCGTTCCCGATACGATCCGGCTTGATCGCGGCGGCGCTCAGGCGCTCACGCTGCCACTGCGCGCGACAGCAACGGGCGAGGGCACGATCACTGTCACGCTGACGGATTCGGAGGGCATGACGATCACGCGCACGGCCTTCGTCGCGGTGAGGCCTGCCGCGATGCCGATCACCACGCGGCGCGTCATCTCGCTTGCGGCTGACGGCGGTGCGCTGCGCATCGATGACGGGCTTCTCGGCGACAGCCTGCTCGACGGGGCTTCCGTCAGCGTCGGCGTGTCGCCGCGTTCCGCCTTTGATATCCCATCCGTGCTGATGGCGCTCGACCAGTATCCCCATGGCTGTGCGGAGCAACTCACCAGCCGGGCCATGCCGCTCCTCTACGCTGCCGAACTGGCACGGATTTCCGGTCTCGATATCGATCCCGGCCTGGATACGCGCATCGACGAGGCGATCGACGCCGTGCTCGACTTCCAGACCTCGACCGGCGGGTTCGGCCTGTGGGGGCCGCGTGGCGGCGACCTCTGGCTTGATTCCTATATCGGTGAGTTTCTCACCCGCGCCGCGGAGAACGGGTATGCCGTACCTGCCCAGGCCAAGGCGCGCATGATCGCGAATCTGCAGAACACGCTTGCCTACACCACCGATGTCGAGGCCCAGGGGACGCAGATCGCCTATGCGCTGTATGTGCTTGCGCGCAACAGCCGGGCCTCGGTCGGCGATTTGCGCTACTATGCCGATACCCGTATCGAGGCTTTCGAGAGCCCCATGGCGCGCGCCCAGATCGCGGCTGCCCTTGCCCTTTATGGTGACAGTGAGCGGGCCGGGCGCGCCTTCGCTTCCGCCTTGAGAAAGGCGCGGGCCGACATTGCCGATGAGGCCGAAGGGCTGCCGGGTGCGCGCGCGGATTTCGGTTCTTCCCTGCGCGATGGTGCCGCGATGCTGGCCTTGGCCGCAGAGACGTCGCCCCTGCCGATGAACATCGCCGGGATGAGCGAACTTGTCGCCGATGCCCGACGCGCGCGCAGCCATATCAGCACGCAGGAGCAGGCCTGGATGCTGATGGCGGCGCGGGGTATGCAGATGTCGGATGACGCCATCACCCTCACGATCAACGGCGTCGCCCATCATGGCAGCTTTGCGCAGCGGATTGCCGGAGCGGATCTCGCAGCGCAGCCTTTGGCAATGGTGAACGAATCCGACGAACCGGTCGATGCGGTGATCACCACGGTGGCTGCGCCCGCATATCCGTTGCCGGCCGGCGGCGAAGGTTTCGAAATCACCCGCAGCTATTACACGCTGGACGGCGAACCGGTCACGGTCTCCAGCGTGGAACAGAATACGCGCTACGTCGTGGTGCTGCGTTTTGTCGAGGAGAACAGTTGGCCCTCGCAGGTGGTGATGACCGACCTCCTGCCGGCGGGATTCGAGATAGACAATCCCCGTCTGGTCGGTTCGGCGGATCTCGCCGGGTTCGACTGGCTCGGCGACACCGATGCGGCGCATGTCGAATTTCGCGACGATCGTTTCACCGCAGCCTTCACGCGCGATGCGCAAAGCCCGCGCGCGCAGATGGCAGCCTATATCGTGCGCGCGGTGACGCCGGGCGTCTATGCCCATCCCGCCGCCGTCGTCGAGGACATGTATCGGCCGCGATTCTCCGCGCGCACCGCCACGGGCATGATGGAGGTGGTGGCGCCACGGTGATGATGATGCTGCGTGAGAGGCCCATTCGCGCCGTCATTCTCGGCGCCATCGGCGCAACTTTGCTGTTGACGGGCGCGATCGTCACACTGGCGCTGCTCGACCGTACCTTTCCGCCACCACTCGAAGCCTATCAGGCCCGTTCGGTCGAGGTCCGCGATCACGTGGGTGATTTGCTGCGCGCCTATACCGTTGATGACGGGCGCTGGCGCCTTGCGGTTGATCTCGCGGATGTTGATCCGGCATTCCTCGCCATGCTGATCGCCTATGAAGACCGGCGCTTTCACGATCATGCCGGCGTCGATCCTCTGGCGCTCATGCGGGCTGCCGGGCAGTTTCTGGCCAACGGACGGATTGTTTCGGGCGGTTCCACCATCACGATGCAGGTGGCGCGCCTGATCGAACCGCGCGAGGCACGCTCGCTCGGCGCCAAGCTGCGCCAGATCCTGCGGGCGTTGCAGATCGAAAGGCGGCTGTCGAAAGACGATATCCTCGCGCTCTATCTCACGCTTGCGCCCTATGGAGGCAATCTCGAGGGTGTTCGCGCGGCTTCTCTTGCCTGGTTCGGCAAGGAACCGCAGCGCCTCGAAACCGGTGAGGCCGCACTGCTGGTGGCGTTGCCGCAACTCCCGGAGCGCCGGCGTCCGGATCGCCACCATGCCGCTGCGCAGGCTGCGCGCGACCGGGTGCTCGCACGGATGGTCGATGCCGGCTTGATGCCTGCTGCGGAAGCGCGACGGGCGAGGCTCCTTCCGGTCCCGCGGGAGCGGCGGGCGATGCCCATGCATGCCGCCCATGTGGCGGATGCGACGATCCGCGCCGACCCCGATGCCCGATTCCATCGTCTCACCATCAGGCGCGGGGTCCAGCGGAACCTGGAGCAGGTCGCACGCGAGGCGGCGGACAGGCTTGGCGCACGGGTCTCCGTCGCCGTCATGATGGCTGACGCCCGCACAGGCGCCATCCTTGCCAGTGTCGGATCCCCCGGACTTGCCGATACCCGGCGCGCCGGCTGGCTGGACATGGCACGGGCCGTGCGCTCGCCGGGATCGACACTCAAACCCTTCATCTACGGGCTGGCGATCGAGCAAGGTGTTGTCGCGCAGGAGACCATGATCGCTGATCGTCCGGCGAATTTCGCCGGCTATCGTCCGCGCAATTTCGATATGGCCTATCAGGGCGATGTCAGCATCCGTACGGCCCTGCAACTCTCGCTCAACGTCCCGGCCGTGCGTCTCCTCGATGCTGTCGGCCCCGCGCGGCTCGCATCCCGTCTGCGCCGGGGCGGGGTGGCGCCGGTCCTCCCGCAGGGCGAGGCGCCGGGTCTCGCCGTCGCATTGGGCGGTGCCGGCGTCAGCCTGCATGATCTCGTCCAGCTTTATGCCGGCCTCGCCAATGGTGGCGAGGCCGTCACCCTGTCGCTGCGACCGGGTCATGCCGGTGAACCCCGCAAGCAGATCATCGCCGCCCACGCCGCCTGGCACGTCACCGACATGCTTGCCGGCATCAACCCGCCGGAAGGGGCGTCGCGGCGCGGTATCGCCTACAAGACCGGTACCTCCTACGGATATCGCGACGCCTGGTCGATCGGTTACGATGGCCGCCATGTCATCGGCGTCTGGGTCGGCCGCGCGGATGCGGCGCCGGTACCGGGAATCTCGGGCTATGCGAGCGCTGCGCCGATCCTGTTCGAGGCCTTCCAGCGCTCGGGCATCCCCGCTGTCATGCCTGCCCGCGCGCCCGCAGGTGCGGTGCGACTGACGCGCGCGGCGCTTCCGGTCACCTTGCGTCGCTTCTCCGGGAGTGGCGAAGCGGCGCCGCCGGTGCATGCAACGGAACCGGCGCCGGAAATCGTATTTCCGCCGGAAGGTGCGCGGATCGAACGAACTGCGGGCCCTGCGGGTCCGGTGCCGCTGGTGCTCACACTGCAGGGCGGGCGCGCACCGTTTCGCTGGCTCGCCAACGGAAGACCGCTGCCCGGCATTTCGCGCAACCGGATGCGACAATGGCAACCGGATGGACAGGGATATGCCACATTGACCGTCATTGATGCGACGGGGCGGGCGGCGCGTGTGCGTATCCTGGTGGAATAGGGCGCATTGCCCTGATCGTCGGCTGCCCGCGTCTCTACCCCGCATGCCGGAGGATCATCGTCAACGCGTGCGGCTGACAGGTCC
>NZ_DATGCW010000128.1:0-5478 GCF_035311605.1 Saliniramus sp. | reverse complement strand
GGCCCGGGTTACTCTGCGCCTGAGCGTGTTTCCCGGCGAATCTGTCAGTCGCGGGCGGGGCGCTCCCGCATATAGTCGAGGATAGTGTCTGATGTCGAAAGCTCACCGCCTTCTCGTCGTGGATGATGATCACGATCTGCGCGAGACCCTTGCCGAGCAGCTCGCCTTGCACGAGGAGTTCGACGTGGCCACTGCCGAGAATGCCAGTGCAGCGATGAACACGGTGCGCAACGAGCGGATCGACCTCGCCATCATGGATGTCGGCCTGCCCGACATGGATGGACGCGAGGCGGTGAAACTGATGCGAAAGCACGGTTTCCGTTCGCCTATAATCATGCTGACAGCGCAGGGCTCCGATTCGGATACGGTACTGGGGCTTGAAGCCGGCGCGAATGATTACGTGCCCAAACCCTTCAAATTCGCCGTCCTCCTCGCGCGCATCCGCGCGCAGCTGCGTCAATATGCGGCGAGCGAGGATGCCGTGTTTCAGATCGGTCCCTACAGCTTCAAGCCGGGCGCCAAATTGCTGGTCACGGAAAGCGGCTCCAAGCTGAAGCTCACCGAGAAGGAAACCGCCATCCTGCGCTTTCTCTACCGCGCGGATCAGCAGGTGGTGCCGCGTGACACATTGCTGGCGGAAGTCTGGGGCTACAATGCCAACGTCACCACGCATACGCTGGAGACGCATATCTACCGCCTGCGCCAGAAGATCGAGCCGGACCCCTCCTCCGCTTCGCTGCTGGTGACCGAGGGCGGCGGTTACAAGCTCGTGCCCTGAGGGGCGGATCGGATACCCCATGTCGCTCGACGACGACATCGCCATGCTGGCTCAGGCCCCGCTTCTGGGGCTGCTGGAACGCGACGCGCTGCGCCTGCTCGCCTTCGCGGCTGACAAGCGCCGGCTGCGGCAGGGCGATGTGCTGTTTCGCAAGGGTGATCGCTCGGATGCGGGCTACATCGTCACCGAGGGCGAGATCGGGCTCGATACGGGCGGCGGCAAACCCGATCTGGTCGCGAAGCGCGGGGATCTGATCGGCCAGACGGCCCTGTTCATACGCGGGCATCGCCCGGCCACCGCGACGGCGCGGGCGCCTTCCGTCGTGCTGCGGCTCTCCGTCAGCCTGATCAGGCGCGTGCTTGAGGAATATCCGGAGGTGGCCGCCTCCATGCATGCCGCACTCGCGGAGGAGCTTGGCGCATTTAACGGCGAGCTTGCGCGGATCGGCAGACGGTTTGGATGACCTGATGAGCGAGCCACTCCCGACCATACGCGCTGCCGTTCCCGCCGACCTCCCTGCCGTCAACGCGATCGTCGAGGCGGCCTACAGTCCTTATATCGAGCGGCTCGGTAAGAAACCCGGGCCGATGCTCGACGATTACGCCGCGCAGATCGCGGCAGGGCGGGTGCATTGCCTGTGCGACGATGAAGGCGTGGCCGGTTTCATCGTGCTGATCGCCGATGAAGCACGCTTCCTGCTCGACAATGTCGCCGTGGCGGATCGCGCACGCGGGCGCGGCTACGGGCGGGCCCTGATGGCCTTCGCAGAAGACGCCGCGCGGCAGGCAGATTATGACATGATCACGCTCTACACCCACGAGAAAATGCACGAGAACCGCGCGCTCTATGCCCGCCTTGGCTATCGGGAGACCGGGCTGACCCGGGAGAAGGGCTTTGCGCGGGTCTATATGGAAAAGAGCCTGTGATCCCCTCAGCCGTTGCGCCGCCCCCGTGACAATACCGCCGGCGCGCTGAACATGTCGCTCTGCTCGCTCCCCTCCTCGGCAAATTCCAGATTTTCGATGCGCTGCCCGCGCCGGGTGATTTTCTCCGACGAGATCCGTATCTGCCCGACATCTTCCTGCGCCTGCCGGAAATGCTGGTCAAGCCGCTCGACCCGCTCACCGAGCCGCGTCACATCCGCAACGAGGCGCCCGACCTCGCGCTGGATCACCTGCGCTTCCTCCCGGATCCGCGCATCGCGGGCGAGCCCCTGCATGACCTGGATGGCGAGGACCAGCAGCGAGGGCGAGACGATCATCACCCGGGCGCGATAGGCGCGCTGCACCAGATCCTCGAAATGCTCCTGCAGATCCGCATGCAGCGACTCTGCGGGCACGAACATCATCGCCACATCCTGGGTTTCGCCGGCGATCAGATATTTCTGGGCGATGTCCTTGATATGCGTGCCGATATCGCCGCGCAGCTTCTGCGAGGCGCGCGTGCGCGCCTCGGGCCCGCGCGCCTCGCGGAAGGCGGAAAAGGCCTCGAGCGGAAACTTCGCATCCACGACCAGCGGGCGATGGTCCCCCGGCAGGCGTATGGTACAGTCGGGCCGGGTGCCGTTGCCAAGCGTCGGCTGGAAGGCATAGGCGTCGGCGGGCAGCGCATCGCGCACGATCGCCTCCATCCGCCCCTGCCCGAAGGCGCCGCGCGCCTGCTTGTTGGAGAGGATGCGCTGCAGCCCGGCCACCTGCCCCGTCAGCTCCGTAAGATTGGCCTGCGCGGCATCAATGACAGCGAGCCGTTCGTTCAGCCGCCCGAGCGTCTCGTTCTGGACATGCGTCCCGCGATCGATCCGCTCCCCGAGCATGCGGGCGAAATCACCCTGGCGGGCGCCGAACACGTCGGTGAAGCTCTGCACGCGCCCGGCCATCTCGGCCTGAACGCGCGCCATCTCCTCCACCTGTTGCGCCAGATGCCGCTCGCGGGCGGGGCGCGTCAGCCGTATCACGACCAGCACGGCGAGGAAGAACCCCGCGAGCGCCACCTCGCGCCATGTGACGGCAAATTCGCCGAATCGGAATGCAATCTCGCTCATGCGCGCAGTTTAAGCAAGAAAACCGAACAAACAATGAACAATCTACACGTCTTCGACGAAACCGCCTTGCGGCTGCCGGGTTCGCGCGCTACCACCCGCGCATCCGTCTCGCATCTTTGGGAAAACGCACGTGATGTCCAATCCGGACGAGAAGAAATCCGCCGGCAAATCCAAAGCCGACAAGAAGAAATCCGACAAGCTCAAGGCCCGCCTGCCGCGCGGCCTCACCGATCGCAGTCCGCGCGATCTCGCAGCGTCGCACCGGATGCTGGAGAAGATCCGCGAGGTCTACGAGCTCTATGGTTTCGAGGCGGTCGAGACGCCGCTGATCGAATATACCGATGCGCTCGGCAAGTTCCTGCCCGATCAGGACCGCCCTAACGAGGGCGTCTTCTCCTTCCAGGATGATGACGAGCAATGGCTCTCGCTGCGCTACGACCTCACCGCGCCGCTCGCGCGCTATGTGGCGGAGAATTTCGACGCGTTGCCCAAGCCCTACCGCTCCTACCGCTCAGGCTGGGTCTTCCGCAACGAGAAGCCCGGCCCCGGCCGCTTCCGGCAATTCATGCAGTTCGACGCCGATACCGTCGGCGCGGCCTCCGTCGCAGCCGATGCCGAGATCTGCATGATGGCCGCCGATACGATGGAAGCGCTCGGCCTCGCCGGCCAGTACGTCATCAAGGTCAATAACCGCAAGATTCTCGACGGCGTGATGGAAGCGATCGGGCTCGGCGGCGACGACAAGGCCGGCCAGCGGCTGACGGTTTTGCGCGCCATCGACAAGCTCGACAAGATCGGCGCCGAGGGCGTGCGCGACCTGCTCGGCGAGGGCCGGATGGATGTCAGCGGGGATTATACCAAGGGTGCGGGGCTGGATGAGGGGCAGGCGGCCCGCGTGCTCGCCTTCATAGCGGCCGGTGGCGCTGATGCGCAGGAGACGCTGGGCAATCTCGACACGGTCATTGCAGGCTCGGAGCGCGGCGCCGAGGGCGTCGCGGAACTGCGCGAGATGGCAGCACTCATCGCCGGGGCGGAATACGCGGACAAGGTCATCATCGACCCCTCCGTCGTGCGCGGCCTCGAATATTACACCGGCCCCGTCTTCGAAGCAGAACTCACCTTCCAGGTGACGAACGAGGACGGCGTGCCGGTGCGCTTCGGCTCGGTCGGCGGCGGCGGGCGCTATGACGGGCTCGTCGGGCGCTTCCGCTCCGAACAGGTTCCGGCAACCGGATTCTCGATCGGCGTCTCGCGGCTGCTCGCGGCTTTGCAACTCGTCGACAGCCCGATTCTCAGGCAGACGGCGCTGCAAGCGCCGGTCGTGGTGATGGTGATGGAGCGCGAGCACATCGCCGATTACCAGAACTTCGTCGCGGCATTGCGTCGCGCCGGTATCCGCGCCGAGCTCTATCTCGGCTCGTCGGGCATGAAGGCGCAGATGAAATACGCCGACCGGCGCGGTGCTCCCTGCGTGATCATCCAGGGCTCGGATGAACGCGCGCGCAGCGAAGTGCAGATCAAGGATCTGATCGAGGGCGCGAAGGCGGCGACCGCGATCGAGACGAATGCGGAATGGCGCGCCGCGCGCCCGGCCCAGTTCTCCGTGGCGGAGGGGGACCTCGTGCAGGCGGTGCGGGATGTGCTCGCGCGTCACTCTTGATTTATATCAAAGAAACTGCACATTCTGAAACTTGTCCGAACCAAGGCAGCCGCGCGGCGTTGACTGTGCGAGTGTCGTGGAACGGGCCCACAAAATCGCTCGCGCCCCCGGCGAACCACCCAATTCCTGGCACAAGCCTGAGCCGAGACAAAGACAACCGGAGAAAATCATGCGTTTACTCATCGCCGCCGCCGCACTCCCGATGATCGCTTTCGCCAGCCCCGCCGCTGCGCAGGATGCTGCCGCCGGCCAGCGGGTCTTCAACCAGTGTCGCGCCTGCCACATGGTTGGCGAGAATGCCCGCCACACCGTCGGCCCGCAGTTGAACGGCCTGTTCGGGCGTGCCGCAGGTGAGGTCGAGGGCTATAACTTCTCTTCCGCTTTCGACGACATTGACAAGGTCTGGGATGAAGAGAATTTTGCCGAGTACATCCGCAATCCCCGCGAAGTCACTCCCGGCACCCGCATGGTCTTCGCCGGCCTGCGCAACGACCAGCAGATCGCCGATCTGACGGCCTATCTGATGCAGTTCAACGAGGACGGCACCACGGATTGATCCGAACGTGCATCCGCGCCAAGAGCGGAGCTGCCATATCCAGGCCTGCCGTGACGTTGCGGCAGGCCTTTTTCATGGCTAACGTCGTCATACAGAACAGGCCGCAGCAAGGGCCGGCGAGGAAGGGGAGAAGCGCGTGGCGCAGGATGCATCCGCAGGGCTGGCGCTCGGCGCCGTAGCCGATGATTATACGGGCGCGACGGATCTCGCGAATTCGCTCGCACGTCAGGGCCTCAAGACCATCCAGACCATCGGCATCCCCCGCGAGGGCCTGCTGCCGGACGATGTCGAGGCCGTCGTCGTCGCGCTCAAGAGCCGCTCGATCCCCGCTGCGGAGGCGGTGTCGAAATCGCTCGCCGCTTACGATTGGCTCGCCGCGGGCGGCTGCGGCCATGTGCTGTTCAAGATCTGCTCGACCTTCGATTCGACTGATGCCGGCAATA
>NZ_DATGCW010000127.1:0-12473 GCF_035311605.1 Saliniramus sp. | reverse complement strand
CGCCACCGGAATCTATGGTATCGACCCGCTGCATTTCAGCGTTGTCGTATCGATCAACCTGATCCTCGGCCTTTTGACGCCACCGGTCGGGATCGGGCTCTATGTTGCGGCGAGCGTGAGCAATGTCAGCGCCTTCCGGGTCTTTCGCATGGCGCTGCCATTCTTCCTCGTCGCCTGTATCGCGCTGATCGTGCTGGCTCTGGTGCCGTGGTTCTCGCTGGCGCTGCTGTGAGCCTCTTGATCTCGGCCCCTTCAACTCAGACACTTTCCTGGAACGCGGCTGCGTGGCATCCTGTTGTCAGGGGATCACAGGATGGGACCATGCCGATGACCGACCTCGCGCTACGCCCCGATGACGCATTTCTCGTGACCGATCTGCAATACGACTTCCTGCCCGGCGGGGCGCTCGCCGTGCCGGACGGGGACGCGGTGATTGCGCCGATCAACGCGCTGGTGAAGCGGTTTCAGCGTGCGGGCGCGCATGTCCTGCTGACGCAGGACTGGCATCCGCCCGGCCATTCCTCCTTCGCTTCGAGCCATGACGGCAAGGAGCCGTTCGTGCAGGTTGCGATGGCTTACGGCCCGCAGATCCTGTGGCCGGATCATTGCGTTCAGGGCACACGCGGCGCCGAGATCGTGCGCAATCTCGAGGCTGATTGCGCCGAGCTCGTCATACGCAAGGGCCATAACCGTTACGTCGACAGCTATTCCGCTTTTCGCGAAGCCGATCACGAGACCATGACCGGGCTTGCCGGCTATCTTCGCGAGCGAGGGTTGCGGCGTGTCTTTCTGGCCGGACTCGCGCTGGATTTCTGCGTGTTCTGGAGCGCGCGGGATGCAGTCGAGGCGGGATTCGAGGCCGTCCTCATCACCGATGCCTGCCGCGCTATCGATATGGACGGGTCGCGCGATAGGGCCCTTGCGGCCATGCGCGAGAAGGGTGTCGTCTTCTGCGAGACCGGGGATATTCTCGGCAATGGCTGACGCGCGGCGGTTTCGTCCGCCGCGCGCTCTCATCAACGTGTGGACGGGTCGCCCGTGCCGATGGCCGCGCCCTCGCGCGATGCCCATTCCGTCCATGACCCGTCGAACAGGGCCTGCGGCGGATGGCCGATGCGCATGAAGGCGAGCGAGAGGATCGCCGCCGAGACGCCGGAGCCGCAGGAGGTGACCACGGGTTTCGTAGGGTCGATGCCGTGGCGGTGGAGCGCATCCTGAATGCCTTGAGGATCTTTCAGAAAACCGTCTTCCACAACTTCCGTATGTGGCAGGTTCACGCTGCCCGGCATGTGTCCCGAGGGCAGCCCGGCACGCGGCTCGGGAGCCTCACCGCGAAAACGGGCGGCGGAGCGGGCATCGACGACCTGGATCGTCGGATCTGCGAGGGCGGCTTCGATGCGTGGCAGATCGGCCACGGCCTCACGGTCGAGCCGGGCCGTGAAACAGGCAGGCTGGCGCGGACGAGCGGGACCTTCCTCGATCGAGCCGCCAACCGCGCGCCAGGCGGGGAAACCGCCTTCCAGGATGGAGATGTTGCGCGCACCGAAGATCGTGAACATCCACCATACGCGCGGCGCCGAAAAAAGGCCCGCGCCGTCATATACGACGATGCGGCTGTCATCTCCGATCCCTTTTGCGCTGACCGCCGAAGCGAAATCCTCTGCGCTCGGGATCATGTGCGGCAGTGGATTGGCAAAATCCTTGATCGAATCGATGTCGAAACGCACCGCGCCCGGTATGTGCGCAGCGAGAAACTCGGCTTCGGCGTCCCGGTTCATTGCTGCCAGATAATACGATCCATCGACGACGACGAGGTCCGGCGCGTCGATATTCTCCTTCAGCCAGTCGGCGCTGACGAACGGGGCATTGCCCGCATCCGGATTGTCGGTGGCGGTCATTGGGTGTCTCCCGTTGGTTTCTCGGGGCGCTGCCTCACGCGAGCACGATGCGCACGCGCCGGTTCTGCTTGCCCTTCTTCTGGATCTGCGTGACGTGAACGGTGCCGATTTCGGCGGTGCTCTTCACATGGGTGCCGCCGCAGGGCTGGTAGTCGATCCCGTCGATTTCGATCATGCGGATGCGCCCGGCGCCGCGTGGCGGTTTTACCGACATGGTCTTCACGAGTTCGGGATTGGCGTCGAGCTCTTCGTCGGTGATCCATGATTCGCGGATGGCCGCATCGCGACCGACGAGTTCGTTGAGCTTCGCGGTGATCTCGTCCTTGTCGAGGCCGGCATCCGCGATGTCGAAATCGAGCCGGCCCTCGCCATCCCCGATCGCGCCGCCGGTTACCGGATAGGGCAGGACAACACTGAGCAGATGCAAAGCCGAGTGGATCTTCATACGCGGCAGACGGGTCTCCCAATCGAGCCTGCAGGTGACCGCGTCACCCTCCGCAAGCACCGGCGCGCCATTGGCGGGCACATGGATGATCTGCTTGCGATCTTCCGCATAGACCGTCGTTTCAATCGGAATTTCCCGTCCGTCTTCCGTCACGAGGGCGCCCCGGTCGCCGGGCTGGCCACCGCCTTGCGGATAAAAGATCGTGGCGTCGAGGATATAGCCGCGCTCGTGCACAGAGGTCACGGTCGCGCGGGCTTCGGTGAGGTAGGCATCGCGGTAAAGCGGTTCGGTCACGCTCAAATCTCCGTTTGAAATCATCTGGCGGGAGACTATCATGCAAGCCGGGCGGCACAAGGTGCGACGATGGACATGCCGGACGGGGAAGGCATCTTGTGATCGATAAAGTTTCGTCTTCAAAAATTAATGGCTTTTCGCTATTAAATCATCTGTACAGCTTGATCCGATCGGTGCGCCGGCGCGTATTGCGATCATGACCAATCAAACGCGCGCGGGACGCCGCGCATGGTGAGAATGTGACGACGCAAGAAATCAATCATCACGAAGAGACGGCTCTGGACACGCTGTTGGCGCATTATGCGCGTGGCGCGCTGAGTGCGCCGTTGCATGTCCTGGTTGCGAGCCACCTTGAGCTTCGGCCCGAGAGCCGCCGTTTCGTGGGCGCGCTGGAAGGCGTGGTGGCCTCAGCGATCGTCGTGGAGGATCCGGTTCCCATCAGTGACCGCGACGCGCGTCTCGCTGCGATCTTCGCCGCCGAGGACGAGAGCGAGACGCTGATGCGCTCCCGCGCCGATCGCGCCGCGATCTCCGGTGATGTGCCGCATCCGCTCGCGCGCTACCTCGGCCAGTCACTGACGGAAGTGCCCTGGCGTTCGCTGTTGCCCGGTGTGAAGGAATACCGCATCGAGGACAACGAGGAAGGCGAGGCGGTGCTCTACTGGATCAAGGGCGGGCGCAAGATGCCTTTCCATACGCACGAGGGTTCGGAATACACCCTCGTCCTGAAGGGGGCCTTCAGCGATCTCAACGGGCATTACGGGCGTGGCGACATTGCCATCGCGGATGCCGATGTCGATCACCGCCCCATAGCCGACCCGGATGCGGATTGCTTCTGCTTCGCCGTCACGGATGCGCCCTTGAAGCTGACCGGCCCGATCGGGCGGATCGTGCAGCGCCTCTTCATCAAGCACTGAGCGGGTGAAGCAGATTCCGGGCACGCCTATTCTCGCGGGCGTGCTCCGTGTTATGAGCCGATCTTGCCCGGTATTCCCCGTATCAATGGCGCGGGCGCGGTAGAACGGAGCTTCCGGGTTGGCTGCGCGGCTGTTCCGGCGTCCGGGAAATCGCGGTTGCGGGACGAAGCATTTACGAACCACATCAGTCAGGCATATATGCGAGTCATCATCGATGTAGCCATGGATTACGCCGTTACGCAGGCCGATCCCCCGGTTTTGGTGCTGACGGCTGCTGAGGTGGCGGGTCAATCCGTGCGCGAAAGCAGGCTCGACATTGAGAACGCTGCCCTGCGTTGCGCTGAAGGGGAGGGTGGCATCGGAAAGCGTGTCTGGGCCTTTCTCGAGGGCACGCAGATGAGCCTGCGCTATCGCGCCACTGTCGATGTTGAGCGTCGCGCTGCTGCGCTGAACGGCCTGGACGCCAGGCCTGTGCATGCGCTCCCGAACGATGTTGTTACATTCGTGCGCCCGTCGCGGTATTGCCCTTCCGATCTCCTGGCTTCTTTTGCGGAGAGGGAATTCGGTCATCTGAAGGGCGGTGAAAAGATCGCCGCGATGGCGCATTGGATCGCCGGTGCGCTCAAATACAGTCCCGGAAGTTCAGGGCCTGCGACTACGGCGGTCGATACATTCGTTTCCCGCGAGGGCGTATGCCGGGATTACGCGCATTTGCTGTGTAGTCTTGCCCGCGCCGCTTTCATTCCGGCGCGATATACCTCGGGATACAGTGCCGGGGTCACGCCGCCGGATTTTCATGCGGTCGCTGAAATATGGCTGGATGGGGCGTGGCATCTCGTCGATCCGACTGGTATGAGTTCTCCTGCTGATTTCGTCATCATCGGCTCGGGCCGCGATGCCAGCGATATTCCATTCATGGAGACCGAAAAGCCGGCACTTCTCATCCGGCAAAGTGTCGACGTAGCATACGCCTACCCTGATTGACCGGGATGTCCAGTGCAGGCCGCGTGCTGGCAAACGGGTCAGCCAGGCCCCGGGAGAGGCGGCAGATGCTTGCGACATGAAACCAGCCCGTTCGTCCAAGTCGTGACCCGGGCATGCATTGTTCACCCCGCCTTGCGCTCCCGCTCGCCCTTCTCCCAGCCCTCTTTCGTCTGCGCGATGAAATCCTCCAGCCGCTCCTCGCGAACCGCCTTGCGCAGGCCGGCCATGAGGTACTGATAATAGGCCAGGTTGTTCCAGGTCAGGAGCATCATGGCGAGGATTTCGTTGGCGCGCACCAAGTGATGAAGATAGGCGCGGGAATAGCCGTTGGAGGCGGGGCAGGTGGATTCGGGGTCGAGGGGGGAGAGGTCCTCGGCGTAGCGGGCGTTCTTGAGGTTGAGCCGGCCCGCGCGGGTATACGCCATGCCGTGGCGCCCGGCGCGGGTGGGCATCACGCAGTCGAACATGTCGACGCCGCGCCGCACCGCCTCGACGATGTCGTCGGGCGTGCCGACGCCCATCAGATAGCGCGGTTTCTCGCGCGGCAGATGCGGCTCCACCGATTCGATCATGGAGAGCATGACATGCTGCGGCTCGCCTACGGCGAGCCCTCCGATGGCATAGCCCTTCAGATCCAGCCCGACGAGCTCGCGTGCACTCTCCACCCGCAGATGCGGCACGTCACCGCCCTGAACGATGCCGAACATCGCCTTGCCGGGCTGTTCGCCGAAGGCAACCTTGCAGCGCTCCGCCCAGCGCAGCGACAGATGCATGGCTTTCGCGACCACCTCCTCCGAGGCGGGCAGCTTCACGCATTCGTCGAGCTGCATCTGGATATCGGAGCCGAGCAGCCCCTGGATCTCGATCGAGCGCTCGGGCGTCAGCACGTGCCGCGAGCCATCGATATGCGACTGGAAGGTGACGCCGCTTTCCTCGATCTTGCGCAGGCCCGCGAGCGACATCACCTGAAAACCGCCGGAATCGGTGAGGATCGGGTAGGGCCAGTTCATGAAGGCGTGCAGCCCGCCGAGCCGGGCGACGCGTTCGGCGCCAGGGCGCAGCATCAGGTGATAGGTGTTGCCGAGCACGACATCAGCGCCAAGGACCTTCACCTGATCGGGATACATGGCCTTGACAGTGCCCGCCGTTCCCACCGGCATGAAGGCCGGCGTGCGGATGACGCCGCGCGGCATGCGGATTTCGCCGGTGCGGGCCGCACCGTGCGTGCCCGTCAGCGTGAACATGAATTCATCAGCCATCAACGTCGTCCTTCATGTCGTCCTGCCCGGCGGCGTCGCGAAACAGCAGGCTCGAATCGCCAAAACTGTAGAAGCGATACCCGGTTTCCACCGCATGGTGATAGGCTCGTCGCATGGTGTCGAGGCCGCTGAAGGCGGATACGAGCATCATCAGCGTCGATTTCGGCAGGTGGAAATTGGTCATCAGCGCATCGACCGCGCGAAAGCGATAGCCGGGCGTGATGAAGATGTCGGTATCGCCGGCAAAGGGCTCGATGGTGCCGTCCTCGGCCGCCGCGCTCTCCAGAAGCCGCAAGGAGGTGGTGCCCACCGCCACGATGCGCCCGCCGGCTGCGCGGACCGCGTTGAGCGCATCGGCGGTCTCCTGCGAGACGAAACCGGTCTCCGCATGCATCCGGTGATCGCGCGTATCCTCCACCTTCACCGGCAGGAAGGTGCCCGCACCCACATGCAGGGTGACGAAATGGCAGGCGATGCCGCGCGCATCGAGCCGCGCGAACAGCGCATCGGTGAAATGCAGACCCGCCGTGGGCGCGGCGACGGCGCCTTCCGCGCGGGCATAGATCGTCTGGTAATCCGCCCGATCACGCGCATCCGCGACACGTTTGCCAGCGATATAGGGCGGCAGTGGCAGCTCTCCGATGACGGCAATGGCCTCGTCGAGGGCGGGGCCGGCGAGGTCGAAATCGATGGAGACATCGCCGCCCTCGGCCTTCCCGGCGATCGTGGCTTCCAACCGCGCCGCCTCGCAGACGGGGCCCGTGCTGTCTGATCCGAACACGAGGCGATCGCCCGGCTGGAGCTTTTTGGCAGGGCGGGCAAAGGCGCGCCAGCGCGCGGCGCCCTCGCGCTTGTGCAGCATGATCTCCACGCCGGCCACGATCTCGCCCCGCACGCGCTTCGCATACAGGCGGGCGGGAATGACGCGGGTATCGTTGAGGACCAGCACGTCGCCGGGCGCAAGCAGATCGGGCAGGTCGCGCACCTGCGCGTCACTCAGCTCCGGCGTGGTGCCGGGGCGCACGACGAGCATGCGTGCCGCATCACGCGGCTCGACCGGGCGCAGTGCAATCCGGTCCTCGGGCAGCTCGAAATCGAATTCATCGACGCGCATCGTCAGGTTCCCGTATGGAATTTCGCGCATGGCAGGCGAACGGGTGCCGTAATGCATCCCGCTTGCAAAACCCGCAAGCCCGTTTTCCGGGTTCAGCTGAAACGATTGGTCTTGGGGAATCCCTTTGGCGGCAGGCGCCCGGCCTCGGCGCGGTTGCCGAGCCAGCCGCCGGCGAGATCCTCGGGTGTGACGGTCCAGGTGCGCCCCGACGTATCCAGCCAGGTGAGCCCGTCAGCGAGGGTGAAGACCTTGGCGTCGGAGACGCCGCCATCCTTGTAGCGTTGCAGCCGCACGCCCTTGCCGCGCGTCATTTCCGGAACCTGGTCGATCGGGAAGGCGAGCAGCTTGCGGTTCTCGCCGACAATGGCGATGTGGTCACCCGCAGCCGGCGTGCAGATCACGGCCTTCGCCTTGCCGTCAACATTGAGCGCCAGCTTGCCCTTGCGCGTATTGGCGACGAGCTGGTCCGTGGGTGCGACGAAGCCACGCCCGTCGGAGGCGACGAGCAGGACCTTTGTTCCGGGCTCGTGCACGAAGGCGGTGACGATCTCGGCATCCTCCTCGAGATCGACCATCAGCCGGATCGGATCACCGAATCCGCGCCCGCCGGGCAGCTTGGCGGCTTCGAGGGTGAAGATGCGCCCGTTCGAGGCGAGCGTCAGGATTTTCGAGGTGGTCTGGGCGTGGAAGCCGAAGGCAAGCGCGTCGTCGCCCTTGAATTGCAGATTACCCAGATCGTTCTGATGCCCCTTCAGGGCCCGGATCCAGCCCTTCTGCGAGACGATCACGGTGATCGGCTCGCGCTCGACCATGGCTTGCGTGAAATCGATATCGGAGGTGTCGGGCGCATCCGCGAAGCTGGTACGGCGCCTGCCGAGCGCGGTTTCCGCCCCGAAACTCTTGCGCACGTCCCGGATCTGCTTGGCGACGACCTTCCATTGTTTCGGTTCGGATTCCAGCAGCGCCTCGGTCTGCTTCTTTTCTTCCGTCAATTCGTCGAATTCGCGCTTGAGCTCCATCTCCTCGAGCTTGCGCAGGGCGCGCAGGCGGGTGTCGAGGATGGCGTTGGCCTGGAGTTCGCTCAGCTCGAAGACGCGCATCAGTTCCTGCTTGGGCTCGTCCTCCTCGCGGATGATCTGGATCACCCGGTCGAGATCGAGATAGATGATCAGGAGCCCGCCCAGGATCTCGAGGCGGTGCTCGATCTTGCCCAGCCGATGACGCGAGCGGCGCAGCAGCACCTCGCGGCGATGGTCGAGCCAGGCGCGCAGGGCCTCGGCGAGGCTGATCACGCGCGGCACCGTGCCGCCCATCAGCACGTTCATGTTGAGCGGAACACGCGATTCGAGATCGGAGAGCTTGAACAGCGATTCCATCATCAGCACGGGATCGACATTGCGCGCGCGCGGTTCGATGACGACGCGCACATCCTCCGCCGATTCGTCGCGGATATCGGCCACGAGCGGCAATTTGCGCTCCTGCATCAGCTCGGCGATCTTCTCGATCAGCCGGGCCTTTTGAATGCCGTAGGGGATTTCGGTTATGACCACCGCCCAGGTGCCGCGCCCGCCATCCTCCTTCTCCCAGCGCGCGCGCACGCGAAACCCGCCGCGCCCGGTGCGATAGGCCTCGGCGATCATCTCCTTGCGCTCGACGATGATGCCGCCGGTGGGGAAATCAGGGCCGGGGACGAAGGTCAGGAGCTGGTCGGAGCTGGTATCGGGATGCTCGATCAGATAGAGCGCGGCATCGCACAATTCGCCGGCATTATGCGGTGGGATGGAGGTTGCCATGCCGACCGCGATGCCCTGCGAGCCATTCGCGAGCAGGTTGGGAAAGGCCGCCGGCAGCACCGAGGGCTCATCCGTCGAGCCGTCGTAATTGGCGCGGAAATCGACCGCGTCCTCGTCGATACCTTCGAGCAGCAGCCCCGCCACCGCCGTCAGCCGCGCTTCCGTGTAGCGATAGGCGGCAGCCCCGTCGCCGTCGATATTGCCGAAATTGCCCTGTCCGTCCACGAGAGGATAGCGCGAGGCGAAATCCTGGGCGAGGCGCACCAGCGCATCATAGATCGCCTGGTCGCCGTGGGGATGGAAGGAACCCATCACGTCGCCGACGACCTTGGCGGATTTCTTGAAGGCGGAATTGGGCGCCAGCCGCAGCAGCTGCATGCCGTAGAGAATGCGCCGATGCACGGGCTTGAGCCCGTCGCGGGCATCGGGCAGCGCGCGGTGCATGATCGTCGAGAGCGCATAGGCGAGATAGCGCTCCTCGAGCGCGCTCTTGAGTGCGACGCTCTCGATTTCGCCGTCAGATGGCGGATTCACGGGCTTGCCCATCGATCTCTCCGTTCGCGACCCCTCAGGCGGGATCCTCCTCGCGGGTCAGGCTTTCGACGAAGCGCGCACGCTCGGGCGGGGGCGCCCGGTCCTGCGGCTCGTAGATCCAGCGCTGGAGAAAGTAGCCGGTCAGCGCGAAGGCTTCAGCCAGCGCCTGGGGCGAAACGCGGTTTGCAAGCCCGTCATACACAAGAAATCCGGGCAGCGTTAAGAGTTTTTCACGATACGGCGCTCCCGCCTGTGTACTCACCGCCCGCCCGGTGCGCGGCGAGACATAGACGAGCTCCTCGCGGCTGCCCGTGGCGGCGCAATTGTCGAGGTCGAGGCCGAAACCGAGCTCGGCCAGAAGCCGCAGCTCGAATTCCACGAACAGCGGCCCCACGCTCTCGGCATCGGGCAGCGCCTCGCTGAGATGGATCACCGCGTCGAAAAGTGCTGGATGCGGATCGCGCTCGGGCAGGAAGCGCAGGGAGGCGGCCAGCGCAGCAAAGCCGTAGAGCGCGTGCGGGGCATTGATGAAGCGCGGCGCACGCAGCCGGGTCGCCTCCACGGAGAGCGTGCCCAGATGCTGGTCGAGCCGCGCCCGCCATGTCACCGCGAGGCTGTTCCCCGGCTGGATCAGTGGCAGCGTCTTGCGCGAGCGCCCGCCTGGCAGGAAGCCGAAATGCCGCCCGTGGTCGCGCGTCAGCAATTCGAGGAGCACCCCCGATTCGCCATGCCGGCGCACACCCAGAACAATGGCCTCGTCGCTCCACTCCATCGGCGCTCCGACCTCCTTGGGGATGGTTTAGGAGATTACGGGGGTGGATGCCAGCGGGGTGTGCCCATTATGCCCCTGGAGGTATTCTTCCGATCCATCACCCGCCCTGATAGATTTGGTTGAAACCGGGGAGATTCGATGGCCTCACGCACCACACTCAATGCGGCGAATCTGAAGGCTCTGGGCGCAGAGCGTCTGGCGGAACTGCTGATCGAGATCAGCACCGGTGACGCGGCGGCGAAACGCAAGCTGCGTCTCGCGCTGGCTGGCGCGCAGAGCCCGAAGGATGCCGCGCGCGAAGTCAACAAGCGGCTGACCAGCATCGCTCGCGCCAGAACCTTCGTGAACTGGCAAAACCGCAAGAAGCTCGTTGACGACCTGGAGACGCAGCGCCGCGCCATTGTCGACCAGATCGCGCCAGCGGATCCGCAGGAGGCACTCGATCTGATCTGGCGTTTTCTCGCAGTCGCCGACCCGGTCTTCGAGCGCTGCGACGACAGCAGCGGTACGGTGATCGGGATCTTCCATCAAGCGCTTTCCGATCTCGCCGATATCGCGACGAAAGCAGAGGCGGATCCCCGGGCCACGGCGGATCGCGTCTTCGCCGCTTTGCAAGATAACGGGTTCGGTCAGTATGATGGCATCATCACGATCCTCGCTCCCCTGCTCGGCGAAACCGGGCTCACCCATCTGGAACAGCGCATCACGGAATACGGGCGCGAAGAGATCACGACCCCGCCGCCGGAGGAGCGGCGCGCGGTCGCGTATGGGCTGAACATTACGATCTATGCAGATGAGATGCGCGCGCGCCAGCGCGACAGCATGGTCCGGATGGCGCTCATGGAGATTGCCGATGCGAGGGGCGATGTTGATGCCTTCATTGCGCAATATGATACCGAGACCCGCGCGGTCCCGCAGATCGCCGCCGAGATCGCCGTCCGTCTCCTCGAAGACGAGCGTCCGGAGGAGGCGCTCGGCTTTATCGAGGGCGCGCAGCGTGAGGACGGGCGGTTCGTTCCAGAGGCCTGGCACGCGGCGCGTCTGGCGACGCTTGATGCGCTGGGGCGTCGGGATGAGGCGCAGGCTGCGCGCTGGCAACTGTTCGAAAATGAACTGTCAGTCGCCTTTCTGCGTGACTATCTGAAGAATCTGCCCGATTTCGACGATATCGAAGCCGAGCAAAAGGCCATGGATCATGCGGCTGCGCATGAAAATCCGCTTGTCGCCCTGCATTTCTTTCTGGAATGGCCCGCGCCCGATCGTGCCGCCGCGCTGCTGGAGGCGCAGCGGGCGAAGATCAATGGTGATCACTACGAAATCCTCACGCCCGCTGCCGAGGCCCTTCGCGACGCTCATCCGCTGGCTGCAACCATAGCCTTGCGGGCGATGATTGACTTCACCCTGAAGCAAGCGCGTTCATCACGCTATGGCCATGCGGCGCGGCATCTGTCGACATGCGCCGATCTCGCCGAGCAGATTGCGGATTTCGAGGGAATCGAGGATCATCAGGCTTATCAGTCCCGGCTGAAGCGGGAGCATGGCCGCAAGCAGGCGTTCTGGGCGCGTGTATCCGGAGGCTGATGGTCCGTCAGCCGAGGCGCGGCGCATAGGAGATGAATAAACGTCTTCGCTATAAGGGGAGCAGCCCCATGAACCAGCCAAACCTCCAAACCGTCGACTGGTCCGCCATCCCCGCGCCTGAGGATGACGGCGCGGCGGCGCATCTGGCCGGGGCGCGCATGCCCGATATCACGCTTCCGGTGACGGATGGCGCCGAAGTGGCGCTCGGGCGCCTGAATGGTTGGAGCGTGCTCTTCTTCTATCCGATGACGGGGCGGCCGGATGTGGCGCTGCCGGACGGGTGGGATCAGATCCCCGGCGCGCGTGGCTGCACGCCCCAATCCTGTGCTTTCCGTGACCTTTCGCGTGACCTCGCCGATTGCGGCGTCAGCGCGCTCTATGGCATCTCGACGCAGACGACGGCTGATCAGCGCGAAGCGGCGGAGCGCCTGCATCTGCCGTTTCCGCTGCTCTCGGATTCTGATCTCACTCTGGCCGGGGCGCTCTCGCTGCCAACATTGCAGGTTGAAGGGATGGTCCTGATCAAGCGTCTGACGCTCATTCTGCGCGATGATCGCATCGAAAAGGTATTCTACCCGGTCTTCCCGCCGGACCGGAGTGCCGGTGATGTGCTGGCCTATCTGCGGGCGCAGTGACGTCGCGCTGTGTCCGACTGAGATGCGGCGGCGTACAATCTACGATGAAGTGTTCATACGTATATCGGATGTATAAATTCATGCTTTTTTAAGTTATACTGCTGAGCGTGCCAAGCATCATTGCGATTCACCGAGGGCGGTGGGAGTATTCGCCATGGCCAACTGCTATCTCATCATGACATCGGAGGCGCGAGACAGACTTCGGCCCTGCCTGTTCGTTGTCATCGCCGAGGATGAAGCCGACGCG
>NZ_DATGCW010000126.1:0-3992 GCF_035311605.1 Saliniramus sp. | reverse complement strand
CTTCACGGGCGCGATCTCGCGCATGTGCGGCTCGCGGGCTTTGGCTTCGAAGGTGCTTCCGGTCATGCTGCGCCGCTCCTCCGGCTCGAGCAGGTCGCTGATTGCCGGTTGCTGGAGATCGCGGTCGACGGCGCAGCCGGCACGGCTTTCGATCTCAGCGGCTGTGGCGGCCTCGTTGCGCAATGCGCGATCAGCGGCGCGCGCATTGCCGTTTTTGCCAACGACTCGCGCGGCCTCTCCGTCACCGGCAACGTCATCCGCGATTGCACCGATAACGGGATCCTGGTCTGGCGCTCGTCGAAGGGTGATGACGGCACGCGCGTGCATGGCAACCGGATCGAGCGGATCGGCGCGGCGAGTGGCGGGTCGGGCGAATACGGTAATGCCGTCAACGTCTTCCGCGCGAGTGGCGTGATCGTCTCCGACAACGTGATCCGCGAATGCGCCTTCTCTGCCATTCGCAACAATGCCGGTGACCGGGTGCAGATGATCGGCAACAATTGTGCCGATTTCGGCGAGGTGGGGCTATTCACGGAATTCGCATTCGAGGGCTGCGTCATCGCCAACAATATCGTCGAGCGGGCGGCGAACGGAATCGTCTCGACCAATCTCAACGATACCGGGCGGCTGGCCGTGATCTCGGGCAATATCGTGCGCGGCAGCTTCCACCGTCCGGATCCGCTCACCGGCGAGATTCTCTACGGTATGGGCATCTATGCCGAGGCTGACGCCGCGATCACCGGCAATGTCGTCGAGGATGTCGAGGCAGCAGCAATCGGGCTCGGCTACGGGCCGTATCTGCGCGACGTCAGTGCGGCCAACAATGTGCTGCGCGATTGCGGTTACGGCCTCGCCGTGTCGGTCGTCGATGGCGTGGGGCGCGTTCAGATCACGGGCAATCTGATCTCCGGAGCGCGCGAGGCGGCGATCATCGGCCTGCGCTGGACGGAGCCGACGACGGGGGACCTCCTCGATGGGGCAGACACCGTGCCCGCGCATATTCTGCTCAACGGCAATCACGCGCATTGAGGCGATGCCGGCTTCGGATGGATGCGGGTCTGAGGGATAGTTTATCAATTCAGAGTTGTACACGTCTCGCTTTTTCGGCATGGGGCTTGCATTCTCACGCTGCATTGCAACATATTCTGCATTGCAGAGGATCATGTGATGAAAATGCGGGCAATATCGGACGAAGGCGATCCCGTGCAGGTAAAAGAGCGTCATCGGCTGTATGAAGACGCGATTGCGCTGGTGATCGGGACCCTGCTGGTCGCGCTCGGGATCACCTTCTATGCGCAGGCGGAAATCCTGACAAGCGGGCTCGCCGGGCTCTCGCTTCTGCTCGATTATGCAAGCGGTTACGGGTTCCCGGTAATCTTCTTTCTGATCAACGTGCCGTTCTTTCTGCTGGCGCTGCGGCGTCTGGGGCTGGCCGCAACCTTGCGGACCGTGCTCGCAATCGGTCTTGTCTCGGTCTTCACGCGGTATACGCCTGAATGGGTGCGCGTCGATGCGATCGAGCCGCTCTATGCGGCCGTGTTCGGCGGCGCGGTGACCGGTGTGGGACTGCTCGTGCTGTTTCGCCACCGTACCGGGCTCGGTGGCGTCAACCTCGTGGCGATCGACCTGCAGGAGCGCTTCGGCCTGCGCGCCGGTTATGTCCTGCTCGGGGTCGATCTCACCATCCTCGTCGCCGCCGCCTTTCACCTGCCGCCTGACAAGCTCGCGCTCTCGGTGCTCGGCGCCGGCGTTCTCAACATGATCCTCGCGCTTAACCACCGCCCGGAGCGCTATCGCGGGCGGAGCTGATCGCGGCGAAGACGCGGTCGGGCGTGGCCGGCATGTCGAGATGCCTGATGCCGTAGGCGCGATACAGGGCATCGACGACGGCGTTCATCGCCGCCGGGGTGCCGCCGATCGTGCCCGCTTCGCCCGCGCCCTTCATGCCGAGCGCATTCGTGGCGCAGGGCACGTTGCGCGTCTCGAAATGGAAGTTTGGCAGATCCGCCGCGCGCGGCAGCCGGTAATCCATCAGCGAGGCGGTGACAAGCTGGCCGCTCTCGTCGAAGACGACGCGCTCGTGCAGCGCCTGGCCGATCCCCTGTGCCAGCCCGCCATGGACCTGGCCGGCAAGGAGGAGCGGGTTCATGGTCATGCCGAAATCGTCGACGATGGTATAGCGCAGGATCTCGGTCTCGCCGGTCTCCGGATCAATCTCGACCTCGCAGATATGCGTGCCGTTGGGGTAGGTCGCCTCCGGCGGCTTCCACTTGAAATGCGTCTTCAGCGATGTGCCCGCATCAGCGGCCTGCGCGGCGATTTCGGTGAAGCCGATCGCCTTGTCGGTGCCTGCGACGCGCACGGTGCCGTCGCTGATCTCGACATCGCCCTCCGCCGCTTCGAGCATCCGCGCGCCTTCCTCGAGGAGCTTTTGGGCGAGTTCGCGCGAGGCGCCGTCCACCGCCGCGCCGCCGACGGGAACCGAGCGGGAGCCGCCGGTGCCGCCGCCGGTCTCGATCAGGGCTGTATCACCCTGGATGACGATGATCTTTTCCAGCGGCAGATCCAAATGTTGCGAGACGAGCTGGGCATAGGCCGTCATGTGGCCCTGGCCGTTCGACTGCGTGCCGATCAGAACCTCGACGCTGCCATCCGCCTGCATGCTGATATCGGCGCGCTCCGGGCTGCCGCCGGCGCAGGCCTCGATATAGGAGGCCATCCCGATGCCGCGCGCCTTGCCCGCCTTCTTCGAGGCGCGCGCGCGCTCCTTGAACCCGACCCAGTCGGCCACCTCCATGGCGCGGCGCATGGCGGCTTCGAATTCACCGGAATCATAGGTGCGACCCACTTGCGTTGTGTGCGGCATCGCTTCGGGTCTGATGAAATTCAGCGCACGCACCGCATCCGGGCTCTTGCCGATCTCGCGGGCAACATGCTCGACCAGGCGCTCGATGACATAGGCCGCCTCCGGGCGCCCGGCGCCGCGATAGGCGTCGATCGGCGGGGAGTTGGTGTAATACCCGCGCACTCGCGCATGCACGGCGGGAATGTCGTAGCAGCCCGGAGACATGCGCGCGCCGCCCCAAGGGATGAAGGGCGCGAATTGCGAAAGATAGGCGCCGAGGTCGGCGGCGATGTCGATCTTCAGCCCGAGAAAGCGCCCGCGCCGGTCGAGCGCGACTTCGGCGCGGGTGAGGTTGTCGCGGCCCTGCGCATCGCCGAGGAAATGCTCGCCGCGCTCGCCGATCCAGGCCACCGGGCGCCCGGTGACGCGGGCCGCGACGGCGCAGAGCGGATATTCGCGATAGACGAAGATCTTGGTGCCGAAGCCGCCGCCCACATCCGGTGTGATCACGCGCAGCTTCGCGCGATCGACCTTCAGGATATGGTCGGCGATGGTGTCGCGGATATCGTGGACGCCCTGGCTGCCGACGGTCATCGTCCAGCTCTCCTGCGCAGCATCGTATTCTGCGATACAGGCGCGCGGCTCCATGAAATTCGCGATCAGGCGGTTGTTGACGATGTCGAGCGCGACGGTGCGATGCGCCCTGGCGAAGGCTTTCTCGGTCTTTTGCGAATCGCCGTGATGCGAATCGAAGGCGAGATTGGTGCCGATCTCCGGCCAGACCAGCGAAGCGCCCTCCGCGCGGGCGCCCTCAATGCCGACGACAGGGTCGAGGGGATCGTAATCAACCATGACCGCTTCCGCCGCGTCGCGGGCCTGATCGGCGGTTTCGGCCACGATGAAGGCGAGCGCGTCGCCGACATGCCGGGCAACGTCGCTTGCCAGGACGGGGTAGGGCGGGACCGGCATTTTCGAACCGTCGCTGTTCTTCACGGCGCCGGGGCAGGGCAGGTCGCCCAGATCGGCGACATCGGCATGCGTCAGGATCGCGGCCACGCCGGGCATGGCGCGGGCCTCGTCGAGACCTGACAGCGTGAAGCGGGCATGGGCGTGGCTCGCGCGCAGCACTTGGGCGATCAATGCGCCC
>NZ_DATGCW010000125.1:0-4455 GCF_035311605.1 Saliniramus sp. | reverse complement strand
TTCAGGGGCCAGCCGGTCACCGTGCAGGACGTGTTCGAGGCGGTGGGCCGCCATTCCGTCGGCAACATGTCCGACGAGGATCTGGCCGAGCTCGAGAAGGTCGCCTGCCCCTCCGCCGGCGCTTGCGGGGCGCAGTTCACGGCCAATACGATGGCGACCGTCTCCGAGGCGATCGGCCTCGCGCTGCCATATTCCGCCGGCGCGCCCGCGCCCTACGAGCTG
This sequence comes from Saliniramus sp., assembly GCF_035311605.1. Lineage (NCBI taxonomy): Bacteria > Pseudomonadati > Pseudomonadota > Alphaproteobacteria > Hyphomicrobiales > Salinarimonadaceae > Saliniramus > Saliniramus sp. Next base: position 4,233 of record NZ_DATGCW010000125.1, on the reverse strand, counting down.
CGTGACCGGTTCTGCATGACCGCCGGCGAGATGGTGATGGAGCTCATCGCCCGCAATATCCGCCCGCGCGACATTGTCACCCGCAAGGCGCTGGAGAATGCCGCCACCGTCGTCGCCGCATCCGGCGGCTCCACCAATGCGGCCCTGCACCTGCCGGCGATCGCGCATGAATGCGGCATCGATTTCGATCTCTTCGACGTGGCCGAAATCTTCTACCGCACGCCCTATGTCGCCGATCTCAAGCCCGGCGGGCGCTATGTCGCCAAGGACATGTTCGAGGCAGGGGGCATCCCGCTCCTGATGAAGACGCTGCTCGATCACGGCTATCTTCACGGCGACTGCCTCACCGTGACCGGACGCACCATCGCCGAGAACATGGAATCGGTGAAATGGAACCCGGATCAGGACGTCGTCCGTCCCGCCGGCAAGCCGATTACCAAGACCGGCGGCGTCGTCGGCCTCAAGGGCAATCTCGCGACCGAAGGCGCCATCGTGAAGGTCGCCGGCATGCCGGCCGACAAGCAGAGCTTCAAGGGCCCGGCCCGCTGCTTCAACGGTGAGGAGGCCTGTTTCGAGGCGGTCAAGAACAAGCAGTATGAGGAAGGCGAGGTTCTCGTCATCCGCTACGAGGGCCCCAAGGGCGGCCCCGGCATGCGCGAGATGCTGTCGACGACAGCCGCGCTCTACGGACAGGGTATGGGGGACAAGGTCGCCCTGATCACGGATGGACGCTTCTCGGGCGCCACGCGCGGCTTCTGCATCGGCCATGTCGGGCCGGAAGCCGCCGTGGGCGGGCCGATCGGGCTCCTGAAGGATGGCGACATCATCGAGATCGATGCGGTGACGGGCCGTCTCGATGTCCATCTCTCGGATGAGGAACTTGAACGCCGCCGCGCCGAATGGCAGCCGCGCGAGACGAAATTCGCCTCGGGCGTGCTGTGGAAATTCGCGCAGGTGGTCGGTTCCGCAAAGAAAGGCGCGGTGACCCATCCGGGCGGCGCCGCGGAAAAGCAGTGCTATGCGGATATCTAGGACGACGCTTGTCACGCTCTGCCTCCTCCTGATCGGAGCAGGCCCTGCTCTGGCCCTGGACGGGCGCGGTTCCGCCGCGCCCTTGCCGGAGGATTCGCCCTTCGCCTCCGTGCGTGAGGCGTTGCGCGAGGGCGTGCGCGAATACAATGCCGGCGACAAGACGGGGGCGGTCCGCGCCCTCGAATTCGCCGCTGGCCAGGGGCATACGCTGGCCTTGTGGAAGCTCGGTTCGATGTATGCTGCGGGCGATGGCGTGAAGCATGACGATCTGCGTGCCTTCGAATATTTCTCGCGCATCGTCGATTCCAACCACGACACCTTCCCCGGGTCGGGCGAGGCCTCCGTGGTCTCCGCTGCCTTCGTGGCTCTGGGGAGATATTTCCTCGAAGGAATCCCCGTGACTTATGTGCGGGCCAATAGTGCACGCGCCTACGAGATGTTTCATTACGCCGCATCTTTCTTCGGCGACGCCAATGCCCAATACGCCATCGCGCGCCTGCATCTCGACGGCAAGGGCGTGCCGGAAGATTCGCGCACGGCGGCGCGCTGGTTCAACCTCGCGGCGGAAAAAGGCCATTATCCCGCCCAGGCCGTGCTCGGTCACATGCTGGTCAACGGCATCGGCGTGCCGCGGCAGCGCTCGCAGGGCCTGATGTGGCTGACGCTCGCCCGCGATGCCGCCGATCCGGGCGGTGAAGCCTGGATCCACAATCTCTACGACGAAGCGGTGACCGAGGCGAGCGAGACCGAGCGCCGTTCGGCGCTGGCCAATCTCGAGGATTTCCTGCGCCGCCGACGCTGATCGGGCGCCATCTGCGGCTTGCGCGCACCCTCCCGCCTCGGATATGCCGGAACGGCCACGCGGGAGGACATGATGAGCGATCAGCCAGCAACACAAGCCGAGACCCATTTCACCGGCGACAGCCCGGATACGCTGACACTCCTGAAGACCCGCCGCTCGACCGGCGCACGCCTTCTCGACGAGCCGGGACCACATCGTGCGCAGATCGAGGAAATGCTCACCATCGCCGCACGCGTGCCCGATCACGGCAAACTCGCGCCCTGGCGTTTCGTGGTGATCACAGGTGAGGCCCGGGCCCGGCTCGGCGACGAAGCGGCGGCAATCGTCAAGGGCGATGATCCCGACAGCGATGAGGCACAGATCGAGAAGGCGCGCGGCTTGCTGCAGCGTGCACCCCTCGTCATCGCAGTGGTCTCGCGTGCCCGCCCGCATCCCAGGATCCCGGAATGGGAACAGGTGCTCTCCGCCGGCGCTGCCTGCCAGAACCTGATCCTCGCAGCCACCGCGATGGGCTTTCGCGCCAACTGGATCACCGAGTGGATCGCCTTCGACCGGCGTTTCCTCGATGCACTCGGCCTCGCCGCTGATGAGCGTATTGCCGGATACGTACATATCGGTTCGAGCGATGCGCAGCGCAGCCACCGCGCGCGTCCCGATCTCGCCGATATCGTCACCTGGGCGTGACGCGTGCTGCAAACGGCCTTTGCATGCCTCCGGCGGGCCGGGCGGTTCCCCTACGGACAGCCTGGGTATAGGTTGCAAGCGAAACCATCGTCGCAGGAGTTCGAACCCGATGTTTTATGAAGTCGCGCAGGGCCACGGGCTGCCCTATGATCCGTTCAAGGCGCTTGTCGCGCCGCGCCCTGTCGGCTGGGTGACAACGATGAGCGCCTCGGGCGCCATCAATCTCTCGCCCTATTCCTTCTTCAACGCGGTCTCCGACAAGCCGCACATGGTGTGCTTTTCGTCCGGCGGCTACAAGGATGCGATCACCTTCGTGCAGGAGACGGGGGAGTTCGTGTGCAACATGGCGACATTCGATCTGCGCGACGCGATGAATGCGACCTCGGCGCCCCTGCCGCGCGGTGAGAGCGAATTCGACCATGCCGGCCTGACCAAAGCACCTTCGCGCCTCGTGAGGCCGCCGCGCGTGGCCGAGAGCCCCGTTGCGCTGGAATGCAAGCTCATCCGCGTTCTGCCGCTGGAACCGCTGGAAGGTGAGGCGAGCTACATCATGGCGATCGGGCAGGTAATCGGTATCCATATAGACGACGCCTTCATCCATGACGGCATGGTCGATACCGCCGCGATGAAGCCGATCGCACGGGCCGGCTACAAGGACTATTTCGTGGCGCAGGAGAGCGCGAAATTCTCCATCGCGCGCCCCGCCGGTGGTGGTGATCTCAAACGCGAGACATGAGCCGGCGCGCGCGCTTGAGATGGGGCATGTCGATCATCTCCCCGTCGATGGCGACGACGCCGGCATTCGGATCGGCTTCGAAAGCGGCGATGATCGCTTTTGCCCGTGCAACCTCTTCCGGCGTGGGTGCGAAGGTCTCGTTGATCACCGGCACCTGCGCCGGATGGATGGCCATCTTGGCGACGAATCCATCACGGCGCGCATCGCGGCACTCGGCTGCGAGCCCATCGAGTTCGCGGAAATTGGTATAGACCGTGTCGATCGCGTCGATTTCCGCCGCGCCCGCCCCCATCAGGGTGAGCGAACGCGCGAGGCGGTAGGGATCGGTATAATGCCCGTTCGGATCGCGGTTGCTCTCCGAGCCCAGATCAGCCGACAGATCCTCGCCTCCCCAGGCGATCCCGGTCAGGCGATGGCTGGCGCCGCGAAAGCTGCCCAGCGCGAAGATGCTGCGGGCGGTCTCGGTGGCAATCGCCATGATCCTCGTCCTGCCGTCTTCAAGCGCGTATTCCGCCTCGCGCACGGCGATCATCGCCGCGAGATGCGCCACATCGGCGCCGCCACAGGCCTTGGGCTGGACGATCCCGTCGGGGCCTGGCTCCATCACCGCATCGAGATCGGCTGCGGTATGGCCCGATGCGAGATCATTGACGCGCACGAACAGGCGCGGGCGGCTCTCGGTGCGCTTCGCTTCACGCAGGAAATCCCCCGTCACCTGCCGGGCGGCCTCCTTGGCCGAGGGCGCGACGGAATCCTCCAGATCGATGATCAGGGCGTCGGCACCGCTGCCGAGGCCCTTCTCCAGCTTGCGGGCGCTGTCGCCCGGTACGAACAGATAGGAGCGCATCGGATCAGGCCTCCCGCTTGCGCATGAAGGCCTGGCGGCGGCACTCGGCTACGAGCGTGCCGTCCTGCTTGTAAGTGCGGTGGATGAAATCGACGATGCCCGCATTGGGGCGGGAGCGGGATTCGCGTTTGG
>NZ_DATGCW010000124.1:0-3634 GCF_035311605.1 Saliniramus sp. | reverse complement strand
GTCCCAGCGCCCCTCGGCGAAACGGTCATCGCCGGACAGTTCCGTACGCCCGGCAAAGATTTCGGCGAGCATCGCATCATCGAAAGCAAGCGTGTTCACCGAGAAGATGCCGCTTTCGAGAATGGCGCGGGTCGTGGCACTGCCCGCATTGGCACAGACGACGAGGGTCGGCGGGCGGTCTGATACCGAAGCGACCGCCGTTGCCGTGAAGCCGCTGCGGGCCGTCGCGTCTGCAGTCGCCACCACGTGAACGGCGCCGGCGACATGGCTCATCGCATCGCGATAATCGCGTGATTCGAGATCGCTCACGACGGCGATGCCCCGCTTTTCCCCGGCATGTCTCGCCTGTTCCTGCACCATTGCCCCATCTCACTGATCCCGCCATGTTCGCGATTCACACCATAATTTCGCAGATATGGTTCCGGCATGCGGATTGAGAAGGGGCGGCAAGATCCCGGGTTCTGTCGAATGCCGCTTCGGCAAGCATGAGACGGGCGCAACGCCCGGCGGCACATGACGCAATTTTCAATTGCTACCTTCAAGAGCAAGCGCCGTTGATCGACATCATTCGGCTCATCCGTGTACATGCGGCCGCTCAGGATTCCATCTCCACCACGCCACCGGTTTCGAGGGCCCGCCGCAAGCGGGTGAAGGCGAGACGGATGCGAGATTTGACTGTCCCCAGCGGCAGGCCGGTCTGCTCCGAGATCTCGCTGTGTGAAAGCCCTTCGAAGAAGGCCAGACGCACCAGTGAGAGTTGCTCGTCGGGAAGGCTGCTCATGGCGACCCGCACGGCCTCGTCACGCTGTGCGGCGTCGATATCCCCCTCGATATCGGTATCGTCGGGCAGATCGAAGACAGGGTCATCGGGCTCGGTCAGGGTCGAGCGGTCGCGGCGCAGGAGATCGATACGGCGGTTGCGGGCAATCCGGTAAAGCCAGGTGGAAAGCGAGGATTTGGCGGGATCGAAGAGGTCCGACTTGCGCCATAGCGTGGTCATCGCGTCCTGGGTGATCTCCTCGGCCAGCGCAGCATCGGCGCCCTGACGAATCAGATAAGCCTGCAGGCGCGGAGCGAAGAAATCGAACAGGCGCGCAAAAGCCGCACGGTCGCGCGACTGCGCGACGGCCTTGGCCAGTGCAGCGAGTTCGCCGGGTGAGAGCAAGCCGGTCCTCGATTCTTCTGGCGGCTGATGCCGCTTCTCGATCTGTTATGCGCGCGATGGCAATGCCATGAAATTAGAAGCAGGCGCGCGATGGCGCAATGCAAAACCGCCGATTCAGGAAAGGTTAACGTATTTTTGCCCATTTCAGGACAATGTAGTGAAAAACCGCGAGCACGATTCGCCGCATGGCGAGCCACCAACTGTCCAGGGTCAGATTCATGATGCTCACACGTTTTCTCCGCCGCTTCGCCCCCGCCATCGCGCTGGCTGGTGCCATGATTGCGGCTCCGTCCGGCGGCGCCCATGCACAATCGGGTGCGACACTTTTAGGCACCTTCAACGATTGGGGCGCCTACAGCGCGAGCGCGGATGGCGCCAGGGTCTGCTATGCGCTCTCACAACCGCAGCGCCGACTGCCCGAAGAATTGCGGCGCGGTGCCGGCTATCTCTTCGTCTCGTTCCGCCCGGCAGAGAACGTGCGCAACGAAGTGGCCGTGGTCATGGGCTTTCCCACCCGCGAGGGGCAGGATGCGATCGCCGATGTCGACGGCACGCGCTTTACCATGGTGACGAGCGGCGAGAATGTCTGGATCAAGGATCCCGCCGATGAAGGCCGCCTCGTCGATGCCTTCCTCGCCGGCAGCGAGTTGCGTCTGGAAGTCACATCCGGGCGCGGCAACGAGACGACGGATGTCTACTCTCTGATGGGCTTCACCGCCGCCCTGCGCCGGGCGCGCGAGGAATGCAGCTGAATCCTGAAGCAATCCCGCGCCGCAATTCCCGTGGGCGCGGGCCGCACATGATCGCCCGTGATCACAATTGCGTTATCGGCTCGCGGATGGGCGAGCCGATATGCAATGCGCGGATCCGCGCGCTGCATTACCGCGCGGGTCCGGCAGTTCTCATTTGCAGAAAAGCCGATAGAGCGTGCCGATCAGCTCGCGTGCTTCCTCGGAAGCGAGGCGGTAATAGATCGTCTGCCCCTCACGCCGCGTGGTGACGAGGCCGAGCGCCCGCAGCTTCGACAGATGCTGTGAGAGCGCCGATTGGCCGAGCCCTACCGATTCGGCGAGAGTGCCAACGGAGACTTCCTCATCCATCATGCGACACATCGCCATCAGGCGCTTGGAATGACCGAGCGCCGTCAGCAATTGTGCCACCATGTCGGCCTTCGGTTCCAGGGCCTGAAGATCTGAAGCTTTCACGTTCACACAGGGGTTCGCTGCCATATCTCCGTCTGTAGCGCGGGAAATGCTTTCCTGGCAACGCACATTTTCGAGACGTGATTTTGCGGTAGCCGTCTTCGTCAGAACTTCAATGGCCATGTCCGTCGAGCCTCCCGCGCAGGGCCGACAGGTCATAGCCTGCGCGAGCCGCGGTTGCAATGATGTCATTTTCCGACATCCGACCGGCATTGGCCAGCGCCCAGAGCACGCTGGAGCGCGTCCCCGAACGGCAGAAGGCCACGACCGGCCCGGCGAGCTCATCGAGCGCGGCTCGGAAGGCGGCGACGTCTTCCGGAGCGAATTGCCCCGAGATCACCGGTACGTAGCGGTATTCCAGACCGAGCTCGGCTGCGCGCGCGGCGATCGCCTCCTGCGGCGGCTGATCCGGGCCCTCACCGTCGGGCCGGTTGTTGATCACCGCCTTGTAGCCGGCTGCGGCGATCGCATCGAGATCCTCGAGGCGCAGCTGCGGCGCGACGGCGATATCATCGGTGAGCGGAATGTAGGACATGATGCGGTCTCGCTTTCATGGAGGTCGCTGAACCGGGGCGGATTTACAACAGACCCGCATTCTGTACCAGCATGTAGATGGCGACGGCGAAGATCAACGCCGCGAAGACGATATTCAGCGTGCCCTTGGCATCGGCCAGCTTGCGCGCCACACGCGCGCCGATGGCGCTGCCGAGGAATCCGCCGGCGATGAACAGGGCCGCGACCGGCCAGTCGACCAGCCCCGAAAAGGCATAGTTGCCCGCCGTCGTGACGCCGAAGGCGCTCACCGCGAAGAGCGAGGAGCCGATCGCATTGATGATCGGCATCCCCGTCGCCGCAATCAGCCCGGGCACGATCAGGAAGCCGCCGCCGATCCCGAAGAACCCGGCGAGCAGGCCGGCCCCGAGCCCGAAGATCACGAGCTTGCCGAAATTGTCGCGTCCCAGCACCACATCCGGCAGCCCCACCGCATTGCGCCGCTTGAGCATCAGCGCGCCGACGACGAGCATCAGCACGGCGAAGGCGGAAAGCAGCATCTCGCCGTCGATCATCTGTCCGATGGTCGAGCCCAGAGCCGCACCGAGCACGCCGGCGCCGGCGAAGACCGCCGCGCAGCGCCATTTCACCGTGCCCGAACGCGCATGCGAGCCGAGGCTCATCATCGCATTGACCGCCACGGCGACGGCACTGGTGCCAATCGCGACATGCGGGCTCGCCACGCCGACGAGATAGACCATGGCCGGCACGGCCA
>NZ_DATGCW010000123.1:0-13027 GCF_035311605.1 Saliniramus sp. | reverse complement strand
CCGACATCCTCCGCCGCCTTCTTCGAACCGGCATAGGCGAGGATCAGATAGGAATGCAGCGAGGAATTCACGGCAAAGGCGAAGCCGAAGACGAGGAGGCCCGTCACCAGGATCAGATCGGGCCGCAGATCGAGGCCGATCAGCGCCAGCGCGATCATGACGGGCAAGGCCGCGAGCCCGGCTGCCCAGATCCGCGCGGCAGCGACTTCGCGGCTGAGCCCGTCGGCGGAACGTGGCACGAGATGCGGCGCGAGCGCCTGCACCATACCGTAGCCGATCGTCCAGACGGCCAGAAACCCGCCCACCATGGTGAAGGTCCAGCCGGACGCATAGAGAAAGACCGGCAGGCCGACGACGAACCAGACGTCACGCGCACCGAACAGCATCACTCGCGCCGCCGCGAGCAGGTTGATGGCGCGGCTCTTGCCGAATAGCTCCTTCGCGCTGCCGCTCGCCTTCGCACGCCCCATGAAGGCGGGAAGCGACAGGCTCACGGCGACGAGCACCAGAGCGAGTGCGCCGGCCATGGCGTAGAGCGCATGGCGGAAGCCCAGCGTCTCGAGCAACAAGCCGCCGAGGAAAAAGCCGAAACCCTTCATGGCGTTCTTGGAGCCGGTGAACCAGGCGACCCAGGCGAATAGCCGGCTCTCCCCCGCCTCGCCGCGTGCCTCGGCCTCCGCCACCTTGATCGCGGATTTCGAGGCGGTCTTGGTCAGATCCTTGGCCACCCCGCATACGCCCTGCGCCGCCACCACCCAGGCGACGGAGAGCACCGCACTCCAATCCGGCGAGACGGTGGAAAGGATGAGAAAGCCGGTGATCTGCGTGACCAGCCCCACGGTGAGCATCCGCGCGATGCCGAAACGCGTGGCGAGCCAGCCGCCGACGAAATTCGCCACGACGCCGGCTGCTTCATAGAGCAGAAAGAGAAAGGCCAGGGTGAAGGGAGAATAGCCGAGGTTGAAGAAATGCAGCAGCACCAGCATGCGCAGGGCGCCGTCTGTCAGCGTGAAGCTCCAGTAGGAGGCTGTGACGATGGCGTAGTTGCGGGTGCCCGTTTGCATGCTCAGATCCCTGCCTCACGCATCTTGCAGGCGAGATCGACCATGCGGCAGGAAAAGCCCATCTCGTTGTCGTACCAGGCATAGATCTTCAGCAATGTGCCGTCGGTGACCAGCGTGGAAGGCCCGTCGACAATGCCCGAGCGGGTATCACCGGCATAATCGATCGAGACCAGCGGGCGCGCTTCGAAGCCGAGGATACCGGCAAGCGGGCCGGAAGCGGCGATGGCGAAGAGGTCGTTGATTTCCTCGGCGCTGGTCTCGCGCGCCATCTCGAAGACGCAATCGGTCAGCGAGGCATTGAGCACCGGGGCGCGCACGGCATGGCCGTCGAGCTTGCCTTCAAGCTCGGGATAGATCAACGCGATCGCGGTGGCCGAGCCCGTCGTGGTCGGCTGCAGCGAGAGCATGGCCGAGCGGGCACGACGCAGATCCTTGTGGACGCCGTCCACCACGAGATTGGTGTTGGTGGGGTCGTGGATCGTGGTGATCTGGCCGTGGCGGATGCCGATCGCCTCATGCACCACCTTCACCACCGGGGCGAGGCAGTTCGTCGTGCACGATGCCGCCGTGACGAGGCGGTGCTCGCCCGGATCATAAAGATGATCGTTGATCCCCATCACCAGATTGAGCGCAGAGCCGTCCTTTACCGGGGCGGCCACGATCACCCGTTTCGCCCCGCGCGCGAAATGACCTTCCAGCGTCTCGCCCTTCAGGAACCTGCCGGTGGCCTCGATGACGAGATCGACACCGAGATCGCCCCAGGGGATTTCCGCGGGTGTGGCATGGGCCGAGACGCCGATGCTCTTGCCGTCGATGCTGATGGCGCCCTGCGCATCGTCACCGACGATTTCCGCACGCCAGCGGCCCTGCATCGAATCGAAGGCGATCAGATGCGCGAGCGTCTCCGCTCCGCCCTTTATCTCGTTGACATGCACGATGTCGAGGCGGTTGTCGCGGCGTGGATCATCCTGCGGGCGCTCCGCCGCACCCAGAGCCGCGCGCAGAACCAGCCGCCCGATCCGCCCGCAGCCATTGATTCCGACGCGCATGATCGTCCCTCCGCTTGCCGTTCCGCCCTTCGCATAGGCTCTTTCGATATTCATGGAAAGACCCGCAGCGTTCGATGACGCGTGCATGTGACACCCGGATGACAGCCGGGAGCCCATGGTCGGTAACGCGGATGTGCATCCGCCCCTTCCGGCTTTCGGCGTTCACACCGCTCGACAGGGCCCCGCACAAGCCCGATGCTGATTGAAACGGGGGCTGTTTCATGAAGGTCTTCATCAGCGTCGATATCGAGGGCTGTGCCGGCATCACCCATTGGGACGAGGCGCGGCGCACGCATGCGGATTACGCGGAATTCCGCGAAATCATGACCAACGAAGCGCTCGCCGCGATCCGGGGTGCCCGCCAAGCGGGGGCGACGGAGATCGTCGTCAAGGACGCCCATGCCTCGGGCCGCAATCTGATCCTCGACAGGCTACCCCCCGATATCCGCATCGTGCGTGCCTGGGCCGGCCATCCGCTATGCATGGTGCAGGGGCTCGATGACAGCTTCGGTGCGCTGATGATGATCGGATATCACGCGGCGGCGGGATCGGAAGCGAATGCCCTCGCCCACACACTCTCCCTGGCCGCCGCCGAAATCCGCCTCGACGGCAGGCGGGCCTCGGAATTCCTGATCCACGCGCTCGCCGGCGCCATGCTCGGCGTGCCGACGGTCTTCGTCAGCGGGGATGCGGGGCTGATGACGGAGATCGCGGACGTCGCGCCGCAGATTGGCCGCTGCGCGGTCAAGCAGGGTTACGGCCAGTCGACCCTGTCAATGACCCCAGCCGGTGCCTGCGCGGCGATCGAGGCCGGCGCGGCGCAAGCGCTTTCGCAGAGCGGGGAGAAACAGCTTCTCGCCATGCCGCAATCACCGGCACTCGAGATTACCTATAATGACTCGCTGCTGGCCGAACGCCATCGCTGGTATCCCGGCGCCGAACATGTCGGCGACCGCACCATCCGCCTCGCTGCGCAGGATTATTTCGAGATCCTGCGTGCCCTGAATTACCTCACCTGATACGGCACAATGGCGGTCGCACCGGGCACGACCCATCCCCTGCGCGGCATTCTCGCGATGATCGCCGGCACGGCCATGTTCGCCTGCGGCGACGTTTTCGCGAAGATGCTGACCCCCGAACTGCCACCGCTGATGATCGCCTGGATGCGTTACGTCGTCTTCGCGTTACTGATACTGGGCTTCCTGCTCGCCACAAGGGGCCTACGGGGCCTTGCCTCACGGCGCCCCGGTCTACAGATAGTCCGCGGGCTGGGCATGCTGGGCTCTGCCGTCTTCTTCATGAGCGGCATCGTGTTTCTGCCGGTGGCCGACGCGACGGCGATCTTCTTCATCCTGCCGATCCTGCTGACGGCTTTTGCCGTCGTCTTCCTGAAGGAAGTGGTTGGCTGGCGACGCTGGGCGGCGGCGGTCATCGGTTTCTGCGGGGTCCTGATCGTGATACGTCCCGGTACCGACGCCTTCCGGATCGCGTCGCTCTTTCCCATGCTGGCGGCAACCTCCTGGGCCATCGCAGGGACGATCACGCGTTATGTCAGCAAGAGCGACGCGTCAGTGACGACGCTCGCCTGGTCGGCACTTGTCGGCTTCCTCATCGCAAGCCTCGCGGTGCCGTTCTTCTGGGTCGCGCCGCAGGCAGGCCAGCTCTGGATTGCGCTCGCCATGGGGCTCGTCTCCAGCGCCGGTCACGGCCTCGTCGTCCTCGCCCTGCGCGATGCCAGCGCTTCGCTGATCGCACCTTATGCCTATGGCCAGATCGTCTGGGCCGGCGCACTCGCCTTTGTCGCCTTCGGTACGCTCCCGGATCGCTATACAATTCTGGGCGCCTGCGTGATCGCCGGCGCAGGGATCTACATCAGCTACCGCGAGGGACGCGGGGGACAGGCCGGCGCGTGAACCGATCGTGAGGCGAATCCCCATGATTGCACGATGTCCTGAACCGGCTCTTGACCGAGGCGTCAGGCGTGGCAGTTTGTCATGCAACTGTCATTCAAAGAGGCTATCAACCGGCCCATCCAACACCTAGGGGAGAATTATGAAAGCACTTGCAACCCTGACCGCGCTTGCCGCGCTCGCCATCGCCTTTCCCGCCCAGGCCGAATTCCAGCTCGGCAGCCGCTATGTCGACAATGACGGCGATCTCATCGCCGACATTCCGGAAGATTCCGCGGACTGGATTGATCCGGACACGCTGATCTTCGCTTATACGCCGGTCGAAGATCCGGCCGTCTATGCCGAAGTCTGGCAGGGCTTTCTCGATCACATGTCCGAAGTGACGGGCAAGCAGGTCCAGTTCTTCCCGGTCCAGTCGAACGCCGCCCAGATCGAAGCGATGCGCGCCGGTCGCCTGCACGTTGCCGGCTTCAACACCGGTTCGAACCCGCTGGCCGTGGCCTGCGCCGGTTTCCGTCCCTTCGCCATGATGGCGGCCGAAGACGGCTCCTTCGGTTACGAGATGGAAATCATCACCTATCCGGATTCCGGCATCGAGGCAGTCGAGGATCTTCGTGGCGAAACGCTCGCCTTTACCTCGGAGACCTCCAATTCGGGCTTCAAGGCTCCCTCCGCGATCCTCATGGCCGAGTTCGGCATGGAAGCAGGTACGGATTTCGAGGCGACCTTCTCGGGTGCGCATGACAGCTCGATCCTCGGTGTCGCCAACAAGGACTACATCGCTGCCTCGATCGCCAATTCGGTCAAGGGCCGGATGCTCGACCGCGAAGTCGTCACCGAAGACCAGCTCGTGACCATCTACACCTCGCAAACCTTCCCGACGACGGGTTACGGCACGGTCTACAACCTGACCCCGGATCTGCAGGAAAAGATCCAGGAAGCCTTCTTCAGCTATGATTGGGAAGGCACGGCTCTGGCCGAGGAATTCGGTCGTAACGGTGAGGACCAGTTCATTCCGATCACGTTCCAGGAAGACTGGGCAGTGATCCGCACCATTGATGAGGCCAACGGCGTCGTCTACGAGTGTAACTGAACCTTTCGTTGCAGGAACCAGCATGGGCGGCAGGTTGTCGCCCATGTCTCTTTTTTGGAAAGAATGCCGCCATGCTGCACCTCGAAGGCTTGTCGAAGACCTACAAGACGGGCGACGCCGCGCTCAGCGACGTGACACTGACGATCCCCAAGGGCCAGATCATGGGTCTCATCGGACCTTCGGGCGCGGGCAAGTCCACCATGATCCGGTGCGTCAACCGTCTTGTGCAGCCGAGTGCGGGCAAGGTGATGCTCGGTGATGTCGACCTCGTGCGGCTCGGCAAGTCCGAACTGCGCCGGCAGAGACGCCGCATCGGCATGATCTTCCAGGAATATTCGCTGGTCGAGCGCCTGACCGTGATGGAAAACGTCCTGTCAGGACGTCTCGGCTACGTGCCGTTCTGGCGCAGCTTCCTGCGCAAGTATCCGCCGGCCGACATCCAGCTCGCCTATCGCCTGCTCGACCGTGTCGGGCTGATGGACCAGGCCGACAAGCGGGCCGACGCGCTCTCCGGCGGCCAGCGCCAGCGCGTGGGGATCGCGCGTGCGCTCGCCCAGGAGCCGGAGCTGCTGCTCGTCGACGAACCGACCGCGAGCCTCGATCCCAAGACATCGCGCCAGATCATGCGGCTTCTCATCGAGATCTGCGCCGAGCGCGGCCTTCCGGCCATCGTCAACATTCACGACGTGCCGCTGGCGCAGCAATTCATGCAGCGTATCGTCGGCCTGCGCGCCGGGCGCGTCGTCTTCGACGGGCCGCCCGAGCAGCTCAATGAAGCCGCCCTGACCGAAATCTACGGCGCCGAGGACTGGAACGCCATGCGTCGTGGTGACGAGGAGCAGGCGGATGCCGAGGCCGACGCCAAACGGCGTCTGGAGGCGATTGCGGTATGAGCACCTCCTACCCGACAACCTGGCGCCGTCCGCCGCAGATCATCAAGGATCGGACCTGGCGCATCGGTTTGCAGATCGCCATTCTGGTCTATCTCGTCCTCGCCGTCGGAACGCTCGAGGTCAACTGGCAGCGCGTCGCCGTGGGGCTCGAACGCGGCCAGCGCTTCATCATGGGCTTCCTCCAGCCCGATTTCACCAGCCGCTGGAACGATATCTATCGCGGGCTGATCGAAAGCCTGACCATGACGCTCACCTCGACGGTGATCGGCGTGATCCTCTCGATCCCCGTCGGCATCGGCGCAGCGCGCAACCTGGCGCCGGCGCCGGTCTATTATTTCTGCCGGGCAATCATTGCGGTGAGCCGTTCCCTCCAGGAGGTGATCATCGCGATCTTCCTGGTGGCGATGTTCGGTTTCGGACCCTTCGCCGGGTTCCTGACGCTGTCCTTCGCGACGATCGGCTTCATCGCGAAACTGCTCGCCGACGATATCGAAGAGATCGACGAGGCCCAGGCCGAGGCCGTGCGGTCGACCGGCGCCTCCTGGCTGCAACTGGTCAACTACGCCATCCAGCCCCAGGTCATGCCGCGGCTGATCGGCCTGTCGCTCTACCGGCTCGACATCAACTTCCGCGAGAGCGCAGTGATCGGCATCGTCGGTGCCGGCGGCATCGGGGCGACCCTCAATACCGCAATCGACCGTTACGAATATGACAGCGCCGGGGCGATCCTGCTGATCATCATCGGTATCGTCATGATCGCCGAATACGGCTCCAGCTACCTTCGGAAGTTTCTGCAATGAGCGAGATCACGCATTACAAGGAGGTCTGGAGCCATCGCACGCCGCGGACACGGCTGTTCATGTGGCTGGGCTGGCTGGCTCTGGTGGCGCTGTTCGTCTGGTGCTGGCAGCTGATGACGGAAAACACGATCTGGGCTTTCGTGTGGGACGCCCCCCGGCAAGCCTCGGACATCGGCAGCCGGATGTGGCCACCGCGCCTGTCCTATCTCCCGGAACTGATGCAGCCCCTGTGGGATACGATCAACATTGCCACGCTCGGTACGATCGGCGGCGTGATCATGGCCGTGCCGGTCGCCTTCATGGCCGCGCGCAACACCACACCCTCGGCCACGATCCTGCGTCCGATCGCCCTGTTCATCATCGTGGCCTCGCGTTCGATCAACGCGCTGATCTGGGCGTTGCTGCTGGTTGCGATCATCGGCCCGGGATTGCTGGCGGGGATCATTGCGATCGCCCTGCGCTCCATCGGCTTCGTCGGCAAGCTCCTCTATGAGGCGATCGAGGAGACCGATGCCCGCCAGGTCGAGGCGATCGCGGCCACCGGGGCGAGTGAGGCGCAGATCCTGAATTACGGGATCGTGCCGCAGGTGATGCCCGCCTTCTGGGGGATCTCGGTCTTTCGCTGGGATATCAATATCCGCGAGAGCACCATTCTCGGGCTCGTCGGCGCCGGCGGTATCGGGCTCAAGCTGCAGGCTTCTCTCAACGTGCTGGCATGGCCGCAGGTGACGGTGATCCTGCTCCTGATCCTCGCCACGGTCGTCTTCTCGGAATGGGTCTCGGCCAAGGTACGCCACGCGATCATCTGACGTGTCGGTACACGAGCCAACGACCGAAAACGCATCGCCATTGCGAAAACCCTGAGGGGCACGCCCCTCAGAACGCCTCCTCCCAGGTGCGTGAGAGACGCACGGCCGAGTTGATCAGACCAACCATGGAATAGGTCTGCGGGAAGTTGCCCCAGAGTGCGCCGGTTTCGAAATCGGCATCTTCCGAGAGCAGCCCGAAGGAATTGCGCAGCTTCAACACCTTCTCGAACATGGCGCGCGCCTCGTCACAGCGCCCGATCGCCCAGAGGGCATCGACGAACCAGAACGAGCAGATCAGGAAGCCCGTCTCCATCGTGCCAAAATCATCCTGGACTGCATAGCGTTTGACCAGATGCCCTCGGCGCAATTGCCGGTCGATGGCCTCCACGGTCATGATGAAGCGCTCGTCATTGCAGGCAACGAAGCCGAGTTCAGCCAGAAGCAGCAATGTCGCATCGAGATCCTCGCCCTCGAAGGTCGAGACGAAATGGCCTTTCCGCGCGTTCCAGATGCGCTCGCAGATGGCAGCGTGCATCAGGTCGGCATGGTTGCGCCAATGCCCGGCGCGCTCATGCAGCCCGATATGGGTGGCGATGCGGGCCAGCCGGTCGCAGGCGGCCCAGCACATCACGGCGGAGAAGGTGTGCACCGCCGCCATGGTGCGCAATTCCCAGGGCCCTGCATCGGGCGTATCATAGACCGCGACCGCCTTGGCGCCGAGCTTTTCCAGCTGCTCGAACAGGTGATGCATGCCCGCGCGGTGCAGGCGCTTGTCGAAGAACAGATGCGTGGAAGCGAGCACGACGCTGCCATAGACGTCGTTCTGGATCTGCGTGTAGGCAGCATTGCCGTAGCGCACCGGTCCCATGCCACGATAGCCGGGCAGGGCGGATGCCGCATGCTCTTCCAGCTTGCTTTCGCGGGTGATGCCGAAGAGCGGGGCGAGCTTCTCATCCTCCGAATCATCGACGATATTGGCGATGAAGGCGAGGAAGCCCTCCATGGTGCGGGTGGTGCCGAGCCGGTTGAGGGCATGGACGACGAAATAGGCGTCGCGCAGCCAGCAATAGCGGTAATCCCAGTTGCGCTGGGTATGCGGCGCTTCCGGGATCGAGGTGGTGAGCGCGGCGACGATGCCGCCGGTCTCCTCGAAATTGCACAGTTTCAGGGTGATCGCCGCGCGGATCACGTCCTCCTGCCATTCGAACGGGATAGAGAGCGAACGGACCCAGTTCGCCCAGTAATCCGCCGTGCGCTCGAAGAAATCGCGTGCCGTGGCATCGACGGCGCTACGCAGGGGCTCGTCTGGGCCGAAAATCATCGAAATGCGGGATTCGAGCACGAAGGGGCGCTCCTCCGCGACATAGGCGATCGGCGCGTCGGTTGTCAGCCGCAGCGCCTGGCCGGGGCCGACGAAGCGCATGTGATTGGAGCCGCGCGTGATCTCGGGGGCACGCTCGCCCCATTCGAACATCGGGCGCAGCCGGATGCGGATGCGCGGGCGCCCGGCAATCGGGCGCACCCGACGCACCATGCCCGGCTGGCGGAAGGTACGGTCGTAATGGATGAAGCGCGGCGCGAAATCGGTGATTTCAACGGCATTGCCGTCATCGTCATGGAGCGTCGAGATCAGGATGGCGGTGTTGCCGAGATAATGCTGCTCGCAACGCGTCATGCCTTCCAGCTCGACGGCGAAGACGCCGCGCTTCGCATGCTTTCCGTTGCCGACTTCCTCCCCGTCCAGCAAGGCACAGAAGACGGGATCGCCGTCGATACGTGGAAAACAGCCCCAGACAATCTGGGCGCGCCGGTCAATCAGCGCGGCACTCATGCAATTGCCGATCACGGCGAGATCGAGCGAGCTCATGGGCTGGCCCTCCGGTTGGCGCGATTCGTGATCCTGCAGATTTTATCTGGATCAGACGAACAAATCCTCAATGGCGTCGGAGCCGGAGCATTATTGCGTCAGGTGTATACCGGCTGGCGGCTTGAATGAAGCACCTGAAGGGCAATCGGGAGCACCGCCCGATCCGATTCTGCCAGGCCGGACAGCGCTCGCGCACCAGATGCATCGCAAGCACAGTTTGAGGACGCTGCCACCCCTTCACCCATCCCGCCCATACGGATTGCCGAGAAAAGCGCCATCCCGGCAGGGCCTCGCGGATTGCGGTAGGCTGCGCTCTTGCGTATCGCTTGATGGAAACGGGCACCCGCCCGCGCTTGCTGATCCGGAGGCCGCCATGCCACATGATTCCGCCATTCTCGACGCGCTGCGCGCCGTCACCACCGCGACGCTGACCACCGTCCTCCTCAAGAAAGGCCTGCGGCGCTCCTGGATGCGGGGCCCCAAACCGCTCTATCATGCGCATGAACGCCTCGTCGGCCCGGCCTTCACCCTGCGTTTCGTACCCATGCGCGAGGATCTCGCCACACCCGAGTCCTGGTCCTCTCCGCGTTCCACCCGCGCCGCGATCGAAGACATGCCCGAAGGGGCGGTCGCCATCGTCGATGCGATGGGGATCGACGATGCCGGCATCTTCGGTGACATCCTGTGTGCGCGCATGCACAAGCGCGGCGTGGCCGGGCTGATCACCGACGGTGTGGTGCGCGACGGGGCCGGTGTTTCCGATACCGGCCTGCCGGTCTGGGCGAGCGGCGTCGCGGCGCCGGCCTCGGTGGCGGGGCTGACCTTCGTCGGCTGGCAGGAGCCGATCGGCTGCGGCGGCGTGGCGGTGTTTCCCGACGACATCATCGTCGCCGATACGGATGGCGCGGTGGTGATTCCCGCCGCCATGGTGGAGGAGGTCACTCATGCCGCCGTGGAGCAGGAGCGGCTCGAAATGTGGATCATGCGCGAGGTCGAGCGCGGTGTGGCACTGCCAGGCCTGTATCCGCCCAACGAGGAGACGAAGGCCCGCTACGAGGCGCAGAAGGACGATCTGTGAGCGTGTCTTCGACCTTGTGTGCGCTTGTCTCGCAGGCGCGAAAAGGTTAGGACCACGCGTTCTTTACATTTGACCCCGTCAGATGTGATCTCAACAGCGAGGAGGCCACCCCGATGCGTATCGACGCCGTTTCCATCGGCAAGAATCCCCCGGATGAAGTCAATGTCGTGATCGAGGTTCCGATCGGCGGCGAGCCGATCAAATACGAGCTCGACAAGGATGCCGGCACGCTGGTGGTCGATCGCTTTCTCTATACCTCGATGCGCTATCCGGGCAATTACGGCTTCATCCCGCACACGCTCTCCGATGACGGCGATCCTTGTGATGTCCTCGTCGCCAACACGCGCGCCATCGTACCCGGCGCGGTGATCGCGGTGCGGCCTGTCGGCGTCCTGATCATGGAAGACGAAGCGGGGCAGGACGAGAAGATCGTCGCCGTGCCGACCTCAAAGCTGACCAAGCGCTATGACGGTGTCAAGGACGTGTCGGACATGCCCGACATCACGCTCAAGCAGATCGAGCATTTTTTTGCGCATTACAAGGATCTCGAACCCGGTAAATGGGTCAGGATCGTGCGCTGGGGCGATGCCGCCGAGGCGCGCAAGATGATCAGGGAATCCATCGACCGGGCCCGCAAGGAAGGTTGAACCGCGCATGAAGCAAGAGTTGGTCTGATGGAAATCCTCGTCATCGGCGCCGGTGTCGTCGGGCTCGCCTGCGCGCGCGCGCTCGCCATGGCAGGCCATACCGTCGTGGTGGCGGAAGCGACGGGGTCGATCGGCTCCGGCGTCTCCTCGCGCAACAGCGAAGTCATCCATGCGGGGATGTATTATTCCACGGGTTCCGGCAAGGCGCAGCATTGCGTCGCCGGGCGCCGGCGGCTCTATGCCTTCTGCGAGAGCCACGGCGTGCCCCATGCCCGCCCCGGCAAGCTGATCGTCGCCACCAGCGAGCCCGAGCGCGCCAAGATCGAGGCGATCGCCGCGCAGGGGGCGGTCAACGGCGTGGAGGGGCTCACGCTGCTCGACGGGGCGGATGCCCGGGCCATGGAGCCCGAGCTCTCCTGCGTCGCCGCCCTGTGGAGTCCGCAGACCGGCATCGTCGACAGCCACGCCCTCATGCTCGCCCTTCAGGGCGATCTGGAGGATCATGGTGGCATGGTCGCTTTCGAGACGCCGGTTACGCGTCTGCGCCGTCATGAGGGCCGCTGGCAGGCGACTGTGGCGGATGAGGAGATGCCCTTCGACGCTATCGTCAATGCCGCAGCCCTGAGCGCACAGGGACTTGCACGGGCGACGGAAGGGTTCGACGAAAAGCTGATCCCGCCGCTCGTCTATGCCAAGGGCAATTATTTCGGCTGTACCGGGAAACCGGCCTTCTCGCGCCTGATCTATCCGGCGCCGATCGATGGCGGGCTCGGCGTGCACGTCACCCTTGATCTTGGCGGGCGCATGCGCTTCGGGCCCGATGTGGAATGGATCGACACGGAAGATTACGCCGTCGATCCGCAGCGTGCCGAGAGCTTCTATGCCGCAATCCGGCGTTACTGGCCGGGTCTGCCCGATGGTGTGCTGACGGCGGATTATTCCGGCATCCGCCCCAAACTCTCCGGCCCCGGCGAGCCGGCGGCGGATTTCATGATCTGCGGGCCGGACTACCACGGCCTGCCAGGCCATGTCGCCCTGTTCGGTATCGAGAGCCCGGGGCTGACCTCCTGCCTGTCGATCGCGGATGTGGTGGTCGCGGCTCTCGACGAAAACCAGGCGGCTGCCTGAACCATATCCACGTCAGCGCGCAAGGCTGCCGCATCGGTCTTGCGCGCAACAGTGCGCGATGCCGTTCGCTCTTGCCGCGCCTGCCTTCGACCCGCTATAGCCCCGTGGTCGACTGCTTTTGCAACACCCAGCCCAGGCACGCTCTCCCATGCCCGATCTTCTGCTCGAACTGTTCAGTGAGGAAATTCCCGCACGCATGCAGCGCAAGGCTGCGGAGGATCTGCGCAAGCGGGTCACCGATGCGCTGGTCGAGCGGGGCTTTCTCTATGAGGGCGCGCGCACGCTGGTGACGCCGCGCCGGCTCGCGCTCCACATCGCAGGCCTGCCGGCGAAGGGTGAGGATCGGCGCGAGGAGCGCAAGGGCCCACGCGTCGGCGCGCCGGAAGCCGCGCTCACTGGCTTTCTCAAGGGCGCGGGGCTCGAGCGCATCGAAGATGCCGAGATCCGCAGCGATGCGAAGAAAGGCGATTTCTACGTGGCCGTGATCGAGCGCCCCGGCCTGCCGACGCCCGAGGTTCTCGCGGAAATCCTGCCGGAGATCATTCGCGGCTTTCCCTGGCCGAAATCCATGCGCTGGGGTGCGCAATCAGCCACGCCCGGTTCGCTGACATGGGTGCGTCCGCTGCGTTCGATTCTCTGCACGTTCGGCCCCGAGACCGAAGAGCCGGAGATCGTGCATTTCGAGATCG
>NZ_DATGCW010000122.1:0-7397 GCF_035311605.1 Saliniramus sp. | reverse complement strand
GCGACTTGGCAACTGCCGGCGTGTCAGCCGAAGTAAACGACAGTGATGAGCTCGTGATCGTCAACGATTCGGGTCGCGAACTGACCCTTTCGGATGGCGGCACCGCTGCGACACAGGTTTTTGGTGCGACACCCGCCAACGTTGCTGCCGTCGATGCCGCAAACATGAGCGATACGCGCCAATCGCTGATGAACAGCTACAACGACCTGCGCACTGAGCTGGACGCACTGGCCCGCGATTCCGGGTATAACGGCAACAACCTGCTCATGGGCGACGCACTTGAGGTTGTTTTCAACGAGCTCACCGGCAATGACCGTACCAGCTTCGAAATCAGCTCCAAGCAGGCTGACGGTACGGCTTTTGGCAATATCACGTCAGATCGGCTGGGCGGCGTTGCAGGCACCGCAAACAATTTCGGCTCGAACTACGAGCTGGAAAGCATGCTTGAAGGCATGCAGGACGGCGTGAGCGAACTGCGCAGCCTGTCGAGCCAGCTCGGCACCGCGCAGACGATCGTCGAGAATCGCGAGAGCTTCACCAAGGAAATGGTGAATACGCTCCAGGCCGGTGCTGATGGCCTGACCCTGGCGGACATGAACGAGGAAGCCGCCAACAACCTGGCTCTGCAGACCAAGCAGCAGCTCGGCCAGTCAGCTCTCGGTCTGGCGATCCAGAACGACCAGTCGATCCTCCAGCTTCTGCGCTGATTGATCGAAGACCAGTTTCGAGACCTTGACGGCGGTGGGGCTTCCCTGCCGCCGTTTTTTACTGGTCATTAACCACGCACGCCTAGCCTTTCGCCGTGCAGCGGGAGAGAGCCATGCCCTTACGGATCGAGCTGAAGCCCAATGAGCGGCTGATCATCGGCGAGACGACCATTCGCAACGGGCCGAAACGGTCGAGTTTCGTGGTGGAATCGCAAAGCCGGATCCTGCGCGAAAGCGATATCATCACCCAGTCAGAGGCGGATACGCCCTGCAAACGGCTCTATGTCGCGCTTGAACACATGTATCTGGCCGATGATCCGCAAGCCGGCGAAACCGCGTTCATCGAGATCGCCAACCAGATCATGCAGGCGGCCCCGGGCACACGACCGCACATTCTGGCGATCTATGAGCAGCTTCAGGAGCGCAAGCTCTACAAGGCTCTCAAACAGGCCCGCAAGCTGATTACCTATGAAACGGACCTGCTGGCCCTGGCGGGAGGGGACAAATCCGCTCCCGAAGCTCCTGCCGATATCCGCACGACCCGGGCTGCCATATCCTGATCGCGGACATCCGAAACACGAAAAGAACGGTCCCGCGAGGGGCCGTTTTCTGGATCCGTCGACTTGTTCGGTTTACGCGTCAGAGCGAAGCGCTGAAAGTCGGTATGCTCGGTGGCGCGTTCTCGGCGTAGAACTTGCGCAGGTTGAGCATGATTTCCGTCGGCAGCTGGAAGATCACTTCATCGCTCTGGGTGTTGACGACCTGAAATAACAGAGCACCGATTTCGGCATCACGCTCGAAACGCACTTCACGGTCATCTGAAAAGCTTGTGCCAGGATCGGAATCAGCATCCTGCTCCGCCTGCGGAAACTGCGCCTCGTCGATGGCCGTTACCGTTGCCTCCGCGCGGCTCTCGCGCAGCATCGCGACACCTTCGCGTCGAAAATCTGCTGTATATGACCAGCTTACGCCAGCACCCAATCCAGGGTCCATCATGGCCACTACTCCTGATACGAAGTGACAGGATACCAGTTGCGGACAAAATTTCTCCTAAGGCAAACGCTCGAATTTTATTGAAATCTTATAGTCTGTTTCGATACTTGATAAATACTCATACCGCATCACCGCATCTGGCAAAATCGCCTTAAGCCATTTTTAAGGCACTATGGTTAAAAGTCGTGACGAAGGTTCACTCGTGAGGTCGTCCATGAACTCGGCTGCCAATGCCTACGCCAAAGTCGCGAAAGCTGCTCCTCTCCCGCCCCGCGCACTCGAAGCCACGCTGCTGATCAAGGCCGCCGGCAAGCTCCAGGCCGCGCATGACCAGTTGGAAAACAGTATCGCGCCGCTTGACGACGCGCTCGCCTTCAACCGGCAGCTCTGGACCGTCTTCGCCACCTCCGCGACCACGCCGGAAAATCCACTTCCCCGGCAGGTGCGCGAGAATGTCGCCAACCTCGCCGTCTTCATGCTCACGGAAATCCTCGCCGCGAGCACACGTCCGTCGAAAGAGGCGCTATCGACGATGATCAACATCAATCGCGAACTCGCAGCAGGTCTTTCCGAGCAGGCACCACAACCCGCTGCCTGATCCGCGTGCGCGCGTCTCATCCACAACCCTGCACCATCGGGCCTTATTGACCTTGCATGCGCAGGCTGGTTCTATGCGCGCAACCGGGGAAGGATTCGAGCAGGGTGGTGCGTTTTCTCCAACATGCGAGCCGCGTGGCGGATCGGTTTGCGCGGGCGGTCTGCATGCTCGCGGGGATCATGCTCGTCGCATCCGTGCTGGGGATCGTCGTCCTGCGCTACGGGTTCGGAGTCGGCTTCATCGAATTGCAAAACCTTGCCAGTTACGCTTTCGCGGTGTTCATGATCTTCGCCCTCCCCGTCTGCATGGCGCAGGACGGACATGTGCGCGTCGAGGTGCTTTCGGAGCGGCTCTCGCCGCGCTACCGCGTCTGGTCGGAGGGGCTGGCTCTGGTCCTGCTGCTGATCCCGCTGTTTGCGCTCACCATCATCAGCTACTGGCCCAACCTCTCCTATAGCTGGGCGATCCGCGAACGCGCTCTGGAAACCGGCGGATTGCCCGGCATTTTCCTGATCAAGACAGCGCTGCCGCTGGCCGCATTCCTGATGATCATCCAGGGGATCGCCGCCTTCCTGCGCAGGCGTGAAGCCGAATACGGCGCACCGCCCCTGCCGGGAGATCCGCCCTCCCCGACCTCCAGCGGGACGGGCTGAGCGTGTCGGGACTCTTCCTCATCATCATGGTGATAGGTCTCTTCGCCGGCATTCTGAGCGGCATTCCGGCCATGCTGGCGATTGCCGGGATTCCGATGCTGGTCGCCGTTGCCGCCTCCGTATTCTTCGACGCTTTCAACCTCTCGCTTCTGGCCCTGTTTCCAAACCGGGTCTGGGGGGTCATGAACAACACCCTGCTGATGGCGGTACCGCTCTTCGTGATCATGGGCGTGTTGCTGGAGCGCGCGCGGCTGGCCGAGAACATGCTCGGCGTGCTTGCGCGGATGCTGGGCGGCTCGCCGCGTGGGATGGGGCTTTCGGTGCTGGCCTTCTCCGCCATGATTGCGGCCGCGACCGGCATCATCGGCGCGACCGTGGTGATGCTGGTGCTCGTCGCGCTCAAACCGATGATGGATGCCGGCATCCCGGCGCGACGGGCCTCGGGCCTGATCTGCGCCTCGGGGACATTGGGGCAGATCATCCCACCTTCGATCCTGCTGGTACTGTTGGGTGACCAGATCGGCAATACCTATCTCGAAGCGCAGCAGCGCGCCGGCAATTTCGCGCCGATGCCGGTCTCGGTCGGAGATCTGTTTGCGGGTGCGCTCATTCCCGGTCTGATGCTGGTCGCGCTCTACGGGCTGTATCTCAGTTTCGTTCTCCGCCCCGCGAAAGGCGTCAGCGTTCCGGCGCAGGGCGAACCGGTGACCTGGACGGAGGTGATCTTCACCTTCCTGCCGCCGATGCTGCTGATCGTCTCGGTGCTCGGCTCCATTCTGGCCGGTGTCGCGACGGCGACGGAGGCGGCGGGGCTGGGAGCCATCGGCGCGATGCTGCTCGCCGGCTGGCAGGGGCTGCGGTTTCGCATCGAGCGCTGGTTCGTCGCCGGCGCCGGCATAGCCGCTTTCGCACTCGTCGCCCTGCGCATGGCGGGAATGGGCCGCGCGGCTTTGGACACACCCGCCGGGCAATTCGCGCTTGCGGGTGCGATCGTCATCACCCTCGGCGTGCTGATCGCTGCCACACGGCTATGGAATCGCGGCGCATTGCAAGGTGCGCTAGGGGACACGATGAAGATCTCGGGCATGGTTTTCGGCATCGTCATTGCCGCCTCGATGCTCGCCCTCGTCTTCCGCGGCTTCGGCGGTGACCGGCTCGTCATGGAGATGATGAGCGACATGCCCGGCGGCCAATGGGGTGCGCTGCTCCTGATCATGTTGCTGGTCTTCATCCTCGGCTTCATTCTCGAAGCGATCGAGATCATCTACATCGTCGTGCCCTTGCTCGGTCCGGCGATTCTGGGCACGGATATCTCGCCCGTCTGGTTCGCGGTACTGCTCGCCATGAACCTGCAGACGAGCTTCCTGACACCACCGTTCGGATTCGCACTGTTCTATTTCCGCTCGGTCGCACCGCGATCGATCACGACCATCGACATTTATCGCGGAGTGATACCTTTCGTCTTGCTGCAACTCGTCGCTCTGGGCATCCTGCTGGCCGTGCCCGAGCTCGCGACATGGCTGCCGCGGGTCATCTTCGGATGAAGTGTGTCGCCTTCGGATGAAAGCCGGCACAACCGGCTTCGGGCGAAGGCAAAGAGCGCCGCCACCAGGTGGCACAATGTCAATGATCCAGAGGGAGGATCTCTTTATGAAACGCAGAACATTCCTGATGGGCGGCGCCGCCGCCGCCACGGCCACCACACTCGCCGCCCCGGCGATCGCCAGCGGCCATGTGAAGTGGGATATCGCCTCGTCCTTCCCGGCCGCCGCACCGGGCGTGGGCACGAACGTCACCCGCTACGCCGAACTGGTGAATCTGATGTCGGACGGGCGCATGGAACTCACAGTCTATGGCGCCGGCGAGCTCGTGCCTCCGCTTGAAGTTGAAGACGCCGCTCAGGCCGGTACCGTACCGGTCGTTCACGGTCCGCCCTACTATGCCGCTGGCAAGGAAGCCGCGCTGCACTGGTTCACCGGCGTACCGTTCGGCATGACCGCGAACGAACATTTCGCCTGGCTGAAATGGGGTGGCGGACAGGAGTTGTTCGACGAAGTCTATGCCGAGCGTAACCTCAAGCCCTTCTATTCCGGCAATTCCAACACCCAGTCGGGCGGCTGGTTCAAGGAGCGCCTGAACAGCGTCGAAGATCTCAATGGCCTGAACATGCGCATTGCCGGTCTTGGCGCGGACGTGATGCGCAAGCTCGGCGTCAACGCCGTGCTGATGCCCGCCGGCGAAATCTTCCAGGCGCTGCAATCGGGCGCGATTGACGCTGCGGAATGGGTCGGCCCGATGCTCGACCAGGCCTTCGGCCTGCAGCGGATCACCAATCTGTGCTACATGCCCGCCTATGCCGAGCCGGGCGCAGGCGTTGCCGTCGTCTTCAATCAGGATGCCTTTGCGGAGCTTCCGGACGATCTCAAGGCGATTTGCGAAGCGGCGGCGCAGGCAGCGGCGCTCGAAATGCACGCCCAGTTCGATTATTTTAACGCCCAGGCCGCGCGCGAGCTGGAAGAAGCCGGCGTCGAATTCCTGCCGTGGCCGGATGACATCACTAACGCCCAGCGACAGGCTTGGAACGAAGTGCGTGAAGAACTGCGCGCCGCGCACAGCAACGTCGCGCGGGTCCTGGAGAGCTACGAGCCATATCTGGAAGCGGCCCGCGAATACAGCGGCATGATGACCGAGCCGATGCTGGCGGCCCGTCGCGGCTGATAACGCACGCGCCAATCGCCAAACGAGAGACGGCCCCGTATGACCGGGGCCGTTTTCATGAGAAGCACGCGATCAGCCTTCCAGCTCCTCACGCAGCATTTCAAGCTCCAGCCATTGCTCCTCCGCCTGGTTGAGCGCGAGCTGCAATTCACCCAGCTTCGCGGTGGCCGCCTCGAAACGCGCGGGATCACGGCTGAACAACTCGGGATCGTCCATCACCGCCTCTACTTTCGTGATCTGCGCCTCAAGCTCGGCGATCCGTCCGGGCAGGGTCTCAAGCGCGTGTTTCTCCTTGAACGAGAGCCGGCGCTTGCGGGCCTCACCGCCGGATGAGGCGGATTTCGCAGCGCTCTTTTCGGCATCCTTGCCGCCCTTGCGCGCGCCTGAATTCGCCCCTGTCGCCACACCGCCATGCGCCGAGACACCGGCGCCGCGCTGCGCCACCATATCCGAATATCCACCGGCATATTCGCGCCAGCGCCCCTCGCCCTCCGCCATCACCGTGGAGGTGACAACGCGGTCAAGAAAGTCGCGATCATGGCTTATCAGGATCAGCGTACCGGCATAATCAGCCAGCAATTCCTGCAACAGATCGAGGGTTTCGAGATCGAGATCGTTGGTCGGCTCGTCGAGTACAAGCAGGTTGGAGGGTCGCGCCAGCGCCCGCGCCAGCATCAGCCGTCCCCGCTCGCCGCCGGAGAGCACACCGATGGGCGTGCGCATCTGTTCGGGCTGGAACAGGAAGTCCTTCATGTAGCCCGCGACATGCTTCGTCTCGCCGCCAATCTGAACCGTGTCGCCACGTCCGCCCGTGAGCGCCTCCGCCAGCGTCCAGTTCGGATCAAGGCTCTCACGGCGCTGATCCAATGTCACCATCTGCACTGAAGCACCGATGCGCACCTCGCCCACATCCGGCGCCAGGCCACCCGTCAGCAGGTTGATCAGGGTGGTCTTGCCCGCCCCGTTCGGCCCCACGATCCCCACACGATCGCCCCGCGCGATGCGCATCGTGAAATCGCGCACGATGGGCGCGTCGTCATAGGCCTTGGTGATACCCCTGGCTTCGATAACGATCTTGCCGGAAGTCTCGCCCTCGGTCGCGGCGAGCTTGACGTCGCCGGTGGCGCGACGCTGCTCGCGCAACTCCTTGCGCAGACCGTGCAATTCCCCGAGCCGCCGGACATTGCGCTTGCGGCGCGCGGTCACGCCATAGCGCAGCCAATCCTCTTCCGCCGCGATCTTGCGGGTCAGCTTGTGGCGATCGCGCTCTTCTTCCTCGAGCACCTTGTCGCGCCAGGCTTCGAATGCGCCGAACCCCTCCTCCAACCGCCGCGTATGCCCACGATCGAGCCAGATCGTGGCGCGCGAGAGCTTTTCGAGGAAACGTCGGTCGTGGCTGATCAGCACGAGCGCGGTGCGCATTCCGGCGAGCTCGCTTTCCAGCCATTCGATCGCCGGCAGGTCGAGATGGTTGGTTGGCTCGTCCAGAAGCAGGATGTCCGGCGACGGGGCCAATGAGCGCGCAAGCGCCGCCCGGCGCGCTTCACCGCCGGACAGCCCCTGCGTGTCACGCACAGGATCGAGTCCGAGTTCGGTGAGCAGATATTCGCCGCGATAGGCATCATCGGCCGGACCTAGACCCTTGGCCACATAGGCTCCGAGCGTGTCATAGCCGGTCAGATCCGGTTCCTGCGGCAGGTAACGCAAGGTCGCGCCGGGCTGTACGAA
>NZ_DATGCW010000121.1:0-3719 GCF_035311605.1 Saliniramus sp. | reverse complement strand
CCCATTCCTCCGGCGTGACGGGCTGCACCGAGAGGCGGGACTGCTTGACCAGCGCCATCTCCGACAGGCGCGGCTCGGCCTTGATCTGCGCCAGCGTCACAGGCTGCTTCAGGGGTTTGATCGCCTTGATGTCGACCATGCCGAAGCGTCCGCTCGGATCGGTGTGATCGGGGTAGAATTCGCGAATCACCTCGACGATGCCGACGATCTCCTTGCCGATATTGGAATGGTAGAAAAACCCGCGATCACCGATCTTCATGGCCATCATCTGCTTCTTGGCCAGATGATTGCGCACCCCGTCCCAATGCTCGCCCCTGTCGCCACGCTCCGTCTGCATCTCGAAGGACCAGACATCCGGTTCGGATTTGAACAGCCAGTAAGCCATGCATGCCTCGATGATCGCGCTGTCGGAAACGGCCGGCACAGGCCGGACCGCGTGGGCGCTTCTAGCCCGATTCCATGGTAAAGCCGAAGCGGAAATTCGCCACCGCGTTCTGTTCAGGCCCGCGCCGCGTCGCCGACCTGGCACGACGCAAGGTAACCACGCCAGCCGCCGAAGCCGCTGATATCCTGCGCGCCGGCAAGCCCGGCACTCTCACACAGGAAACCGGTGACTAAGCTGCCGTCTTCCAATGCGATCCGGCCCAATCCCAGCGGGGCAGGAATCTGCGCCAGCAGCGCGCCGATTGCGGTTTGCGGCAGGGCCCAGATTTCCAGCGCAATGGCATGACCGCCGCTCTCCCGGCGCACCAGGCCGGGACGCGCCGGCGGGCCCCCGGCAAGGGCGTGGAAGCCGTAGCCGTGAGCCGTGCGGGATTCGCGCAGGAAGCGCCCACCCAGTTCCAGAAGCTGGCCGTTCAGGGGCAGCCCCGACATATGCGCGCCGCAGACCGCGATTGCCATCTCGTCATCGGCGGGTTCCGGCGGCATCGCGGGGGCAGCGATACCCGTCACCGCCTGCGTGAGCCGTGACGCTTCCGCCGCGAGCCGCCCGTCGGCGCCGGCCGGGCCGATCAGCGTGACGCTGCCCGGGCGGCCGTCCTCGCGCCGCGCGACCGGGATGGTCAGCGCGCAGAGATCGAGCAGATTGACGAAATTGGTATAGCTCCCGAGATTGCTGTTGGGCGCGACCGGGTCGGCGGCGAGATCGGCGCAGCTGTAGAAACGCGGAATGCTTGGCACGACGAGATAATCGAAACCCGCCATGAGTTGCGCGCAAAGGCGCCGCAGCTCCGCGAGGCGATAGATCGCGCGAAAGGCGTCCGTGGCGCTCATCTCCCGCGCCTTGCCGACCACCTCCCGGGTGACCGGGTGGATCGCATCCGGATCGCTCTCCATAAGTTCCGCAATCACGCTGTAGCGCTCGGCCACCCAGGCGCCGTCATAAAGCATCTGCGCGACCTCGTGGAACGGCCCGAAATCGATCGGCGTGATCGCGGCCCCGCGCCGGCGCAGGGTCTCGAGCGTGGCCGAAAAACTCTCCGCCTGCAGGCTGTCACCGAAGAAGCGCAGGCTTGCGTGATCGGGAACGGCGATGCGCGGTGCGGGAAGCGGTGCCGGCGGGGGCGCCATGCGCACGGGCCGCGCATAGGCATCCGCCACGTCGTAGCCCGCCATCACGGCACAGACGGCATAGGCATCCTCGGCGCTGCGGGCGAAGACCGAGATCGTATCGAGGGTGCGGCAGGCGGGAACCACACCGCCGGCGGAGACCGCGCCCAGGGTCGGCTTGAGGCCGACGATGCCGTTGAGCGCCGCCGGCACCCGGCCCGATCCCGCCGTATCGGTTCCAAGCGCAAAGGGCACTACCCCATGGGCCACCACAACGGCGGAGCCGGAGGAAGAGCCGCCGGGCACGATCGCCGGGTCGAGGGCGTTGCGCGGCACAGGGTACGGCGTGCGGGTGCCGACAAGACCTGTGGCGAACTGGTCGAGATTGGTCTTTCCAATGGGGATCGCCCCGGCTTCACGCAGCCGCGCCACGGCGAAGGCATCCGCCTGCGGATACCGTGTAAAGGCGTCGCAGCCGGCGGTGGTCGGCATGCCGGCCACGTCGATATTGTCCTTCACGGCAAAGGGCACGCCCCAGAGCGGACGGGCGGGATCGAAGGCGCCGAGCGCATCAACCTCGGCCAGAAGGGTTTGCGCCTCTTCCAGATGGATGAAGATCCCCGGATCATCGATCTCCGCCAGCCGCGCCAGCAATGCGGTCATCACGGCGCGCGGCGTGATCCCGCCGGCATAGGCCGTGTGGAGATCCGCCAGGGTGCAGGGCAGGTCTTCGAGGTCGAGGGCATGATCCGCTGGGATGAACCGGTCGACGGACATGAAGCGCTCCTTCATTCTGCGGCCTTGACGGTTTCGCCGGGGGACCGGTCCAGAACCGGCGGTTTCGGCGCCGCCGCGAGCAGCGCGCGCGTGTAGGGGTGCTCGGGATCCTGCATCACCCTTGCCGCCGGCCCGGCCTCGACGATCAGCCCGTCGCGCATGACAAGGACATGGTCGCAGAGCAGACGCACCACGTTGAGATCGTGGCTGACGAAGAGATAGGTCATGTTCAGCCGCGCCCGCAGATCAGCGAGCAGGTTGAGCACCACCGCCTGTATCGAGACGTCGAGAGCGGCGGTGGGCTCGTCCAGGATCAGGAAATCGGGATCGAGGGCGATGGCGCGCGCGATCCCCACCCGCGCCTTCTGACCGCCCGAGAGCTGGTGCGGGTAGCGCGTGAGCAGATGTCCCGGCAGGCCGGTGAGATGGGCGAGCTCGTCCACCCGCACCCCGAGCCGCTTGCCGGACATGCCGCCTAGTCGCCGCAACGGTTCGGCGATCGCATCGAAGGCGTTGTGGCGCGGGTTGAGGCTGTCGGTGGCATCCTGGAAGACCATCTGGATCCGCCCCCGGCGCGGATCCCGGGCGAAGCGATCGGCGGGAATGCCGGCAATGTCACTGCCGTCGAAGACGATGGCGCCGGCGCTCGGATCGAGCAGGCGCACCAGCATGGCGGATGTGGTCGACTTGCCGCAACCCGATTCGCCCACGAGCCCCACCGATTGCCCTTCGCGGATATCGAAGGAGATCCCCTTCACGGCCTGGACCGGTCCGGATTTGCCCGCGAAGGACTTTTCGAGGCCGACCACTTCAAGAAGCTTGCGGCGACCGGGACTGTGTGGTGGCTCGGGATTGCGCGCCTCGGCCGGCAGGAGCTCGCGGATTGCGACACCCGGACGTGGCGTCGCGTCAATCAGCTTGCGGGTATAGGGGTGGCCGGCTGTGGCGAATAGCGTCGCGGAGGCACCACTCTCGACGATCTCGCCATCCTTCATCACCGCAAGGCGATCGCTGTATTGCGCCGCGAGGCCCAGATCATGGGTGATGATGATCGCCGACATGCCGCGTTCGCGGATCAGCTCGCGCACCAGATCCATCACCGCCTTCTGGGTGGTGATGTCGAGCCCGGTCGTGGGTTCGTCGGCGATCAGGAGTTTCGGATTGCAGGCGAGCGCGATGGCGATGACCACGCGCTGGCACATGCCGCCAGAGAGCTCGAACGGATAGGCGTGGTAGCGCGCGGCCGCATCGCGGATCTTTACCGCTTCGAGCGCTTCAATGGCTTTTGCCTTCACATCACGACGCCCAGCCCGGCCATGTTGCAGCAGCACGTCCTCGATCTGCTTTCCGATCTTGCGGATCGGGTTGAGCGCCGCGCGCGGGTTCTGGAA
>NZ_DATGCW010000120.1:0-16843 GCF_035311605.1 Saliniramus sp. | reverse complement strand
CGCCGATCCGCTCGGGCCGCCTCATCAGCCGTGTCAGATCATCGTCATGAAAGACGACGACCACCCCGTCACGGGTGAGCTGTACATCGGTTTCGATATAACGATAGCCGAGCGCGACCGCGTGATCGAAGGCGTCATGGGTATTCTCCGTCCGCTCCAGCGCCCCGCCGCGATGGGCGAAGGCGAGGAGGCCCGGATGGTCGAGGAAGGGGAAGCGATGATTCGCCGGCAATTCGCACGCTCCTCGACCGACGGGCTCAGCCCTGCTGCTTCGCCCGCATCGCCATCAGGAGCCGTTCCGGCGTCATCGGCATCCGCCCGGTGCGCACGCCGACGGCGCGGCGGATGGCGTTGGCGACGCAGCCCGCCACCGGCACGATCGGCACCTCGCCGACCCCGCGCAAGCCGTAGGGCACGTCGGGCACCGGGGTCTCGATGATGACGCAGTCGATATCGGGCACGTCCAGCGCCGTGGGCAGGCGGTAATCGAGCAGGCTGGCATTGCGCAGCCGCCCGTCCGCACCGTAATCGTAACCCTCGGTCAGCGCCCAGCCGATCCCCTGCACGACGGAGCCCTCGATCTGGCCCTCGACCGCGATCGGATTGAGCGCCTTGCCGACATCCTGGAAGGCAGTGTAGCGCAGAATGGTGACCTGTCCGGTATCGGGATCGACCTCGACATCGCAGACATGCGCGCCGATCTCGACACCCAGCGGCAGCTTGGTCGAGGTGCCACGACCGATCACGGCGCCCTCGGTCAGCGTTTCCTGCATCAGTTCGGCGAGGCTGATCGATGTGCCGGGCCCACCGGAGACGCGGAAGGCGCCATCAGTGAAGGTGAGATTCTCCGCCTCGCTCTGCAGAAGACGCGCGGCGCGGGGGCGCAGTTGCTCGATCACGTCGCGCGAGGCCTCGACGATGGCGGCGGCCATGGTGCGCGCCACGCGGCTGCCCGCCGCGCCATCGGAATAGCCCGCCGTCTTGCTGTCGCCGGTCTGCACGTAGACGTCATCGGGGGCGATGCCGAACTGATCCGCCGCGACCTGGGTCATCGTGGTGCGCGTGCCGGAAATGTCGACGGCCCCCATTGTCACGACCGGGCGCCCGTCACCGCCGATGGTGATGTGGCAGGCGGACGTCATCGAGGTACCGCGCCAGTAGCCCAGCGCGAGCCCCCGCCCACGCGGATGCGCACCCGGTTCGAGCGGCGTCGTCCAGCACGTGTGCGCGCCCACCGCATCGAGGATGGTGGTGAGCCCGATGGCGGGGAAGGGGGTGCCGATCGGCATGGTCGAGCCCGTGACGGCGGCGTTGCGGCGGCGGAATTCCAGCGGGTCCATGTCGAGGGCGAGGCAAAGCTCATCCATCGCCTGTTCCATGGCGAAGGCGCCCTGGATGCCGCCGGGTGCGCGATAGGCTTCCGTGCGCGGCTTGTTGGTGACGACGTCATAGCCTTCGAGCCAGAGCGCCGGCGTCTGGTACATGGCGGCGGAGGCCTGCATCAGCAGGGAGGGGTTGAGTCCCGGCAGGCCGCCGGAATCGACGTGATAGACGCCATGGATGCCGGTGATCGTGCCGTCGCTCTTCGCGCCGACCGCGATCTCCATCATGGCGCCCATGGTCGGTCCGGAGCCCCCCTGGAGCACTTCCTCGCGCGAGAGCACCAGCTTGACCGGGCGCCCGGATTTCTGCGCGAGCCTGAGCGCCAGCGCTTCGCCATGGATCGAGATCTTGCCGCCGAAGGCGCCGCCCACCTCCATCGGCACGACCTTGAGCTTCGACATCGGCCAGTCGAGCATGCGCGCGATCATCAATTCGGCGGTGAACTGGCCCTGGGTCGAGGTATAGACGGTGGCGAAACCGTCCGGCGTGATCTCGGCCACCATTGCCTGGGGCTCGATATAGCCCTGGTGCGCCGTATCAACGATGACGCTGACGCGCCCGGTGGCATCCGCGCCGGCGATGGCCGCTTTCGCGTCCTCGCGGCTGACGATGGTGCGCGCCGCGATGTTGGAGGGCTTCTGCGGCGTCTCGTCGAGGCCCCTGGTGATCAGATTGTCCCACAAAACCGGCGCATCCGGACGGATCGCATCAGCGATGCTGGTGACAGCGTCGAGCACCTCGTAATCGACCGCGATCAGATCGAGGGCCTGCGCCGCGATATGGGGGTCGCGCGCGGCCAGGGCAGCGACGGGCTGGCCGATCCAGTGCACCTTGCCGCGCGCCATGTTGAGCCGCGAGACGCCCCACATGTCATACCCCGTCTCGCCCATCGGGATGCTTGCACCCTGGGGCAGATCCGGAAAATCATCGGCGGTGACGATGGCGAGCACGCCGGGAAGGGCTGCGGCAGCGCTCGTATCGATGCGTTTGATGACTGCATGCGCATGCGGCGCGCGCAGGATCTTCGCGTGCGCCATGTCGGGGCGGGTGATATCGGCGGCGTAGCGCGCGCGGCCCGTGACGCGCTCCCTGCCATCGACGCGCGCGAGCGGCTTGCCGATGGCGGGATCGGCGGGGATCGCGTCGCCGGTGCGGGTCTTGATCTCGGCATCCATCGTCTTACTCCCCCGCCCGCGCCGTGGCGCGGCGCTGTCTGGCGGTTTCCTCGACTGCGTGCACGATCTTGTCATAGCCGGTGCAGCGGCAGAGATTGCCGGCAATGGCATAGCGGATCGCCGCCTCGTCCGGGGCGGGATCGTCGCGCAGAAGGGCGGCGGCGGAGATCACGATGCCCGGCGTGCAGAAGCCGCATTGCGTGCCGCCCATCGCGGCGAGGTTCTCCTGCAGGTCGCGCCATTCCCCGCCATCGCTCAATCCTTCGATGGTGATGATCTGCGCCCCCGGCGCCTCGACGGCGAGCATCAGGCAGGCATTGACCGGCGTGCCGTCGATCATGACCGTGCAGGAGCCGCAATTGCCGTTGCCGCAACCTTCCTTGGTGCCGGTCAGGCCGAGGCGGTCACGCAGCCAGTCGAGCAGGGTGTCGCGCGGATCGGCGAGGCTGGTGACCTCTTCGCCGTTCACCTGCGCGGTGATCGCGATCGGTTTCATACGCCGTTCTCCTCAGGCCTGGTCAATCAGTTGCCGGCAATGGGCGAGCACCCGCCGGGTCAGCACGGCGACGAGCTCGCGGCGATAATCCGCCGAGCCGCGCGTATCGGAAATCGGGCTGGCATCACCGCGCGCCGCTTCGCCGGCGGCATGGATGGTGGCATCGTCGAGCATGGCGCCGATCAGCGCGGCCTCGGCGGAGGGGGCGCGGATCGGTTTCGGCGCGACGGAGGCGAGCGCGATGCGGGCCTGCGTGACGGTGCCGGCTTCGTCGAGGGCGACGAACCCGCCGACGCCGGCAATGGCGATATCCATCTCCCGGCGCGGGGTGAAGCGCAGGTAATGCGAGGCGGAACGCGCCGCAACGGGCGGCAACAGGATACGGGTGAGCACCTCACCTGGCGCGAGATGCGTGCGGCCCGGGCCGGCGAAGATCTCCTCAAGCGGGATTTCGCGCAAGCCTTCAGGGCCGGCGATTTCGGCGCGTGCGCCGTGCGCGATCAGCGGCGGCACCGCATCGGCCGAGGGCGCGGCATTGCAGATATTGCCGCCGAGGCTGGCGCGATTCTGCACCTGGTAGCTGCCGATCAGCAGGGCCGCAGCGGCAACCCCGGGATAGTCGCGCGCGATCCGCGCATCGCGCGCCACCGTTGTCGAAGAAACGGCTGCGCCGATGGCGAGACCGCCGTCCGGTAGTGGCGCGATCACGCGACAGGCCTCGACATGCTTGATGTCGATGATCGCTGCGACCTTGCGCCGCCCCTCACGCATCTGCGGTATCAGATCCGTGCCGCCAGCGAGTGGCCGGGCATCTCCGCTTGCGAGCATACCCGTCAGTTCCGCAACCGTGGCGGGGCGGTGGTAATCGAAAACATCCATTGCGGGCCCTTCGGCTGTGCATAACGGGCAAATCTGCGCCGCTCGGTGATGATGCGACGCGATTCCCTTCCCCGAACGATTCGAGACATATTCGCGGCACGTGTGCAAGGGCTGGGACGCCCGCACGGATTTCGCCTTTGATCACCCGGGCCGCAGCGCTTGCATCCACGCGCCCCTGCGCTTAAACGATCCGCTGACGCATCGAGAACGCCACGAATGGCGTGGCGGTGCAAGCCCGTGACATTCCCGACAAGGTCGCTTCCCATGCTCGCCCCCGCCGACCGTCAGCCGTTCTTTCTCGCCATCGCAGTGATGGCGCTGATCGTGCTCGCCTCCAACATCCTGGTGCAGCACCCGGTTCAGTATTGGGGCCTGCAGGATTATCTGACCTTCGGCGCCTTCACTTATCCCTTCGCCTTCCTCGTGACGGATATGGCTAACCGCCGTTTCGGCCCGGCGCGCGCGCGGCGTGTGGTCTATGTCGGTTTCGCCATTGCGGTGCTGTTGTCGGTCTATTTCGCGACGCCGCGCATCGCGATCGCGTCGGGCACGGCCTTTCTGGTGGCGCATCTGATCGATATCGGCGTGTTCAACCGTCTGCGCAGCTTCGCCTGGTGGCTGCCGCCGCTGGTCTCGTCGGTGATCGCATCGGGCATCGATACGGCGATCTTCTTCTCCTTCGCCTTCCATTGCGGGCCGGTGATTGGCGATACCACGATCACGCAGATGCTCGCCATGGTTGGCATTGCCGATACCTGCTTTGCATTTTCATGGCAGACGCTCGCCATCGTCGACTACGGCGTCAAGCTCGCCATCGCCCTGATCGCGCTGATCCCCTATGCCGCGCTGCTGCGCTATACGCGTCCCGCGCCTGTGTGACCGCGCGGGCCGACCGATCCGCTGGCCACGGCTGACCCTGCAGCTCTTGAACTCACGCAAGAGAAACGACATATGAAGGGTCGGGATTGCGCCGATGGCGGGTCCCGATCAACGAAGTGCCTCGGAGAAGGGCTTCCACATGTCGCGTCAATCACCGTTCGGGCATCCGTTGCTGCTCGGCTTCGATGAGATCGAACAGGCACTGGATCGCGTCGCCAAAGGTGGCGGCGACGGGTACCCGCCCTACAATATCGAGCGGCTTCCCCGCTCTGACGACGAGCCCGAACGGCTGCGGATCACCCTCGCGGTGGCCGGCTTCACCCGTGATCAACTCGAGATCACGCTCGAAGAGAACCAGCTCGTTATCCGCGGGCGCCAGACTGACGACAAGGCGCGTCACTATCTCCATCGCGGAATCGCCGCGCGCCAGTTCCAGCGGACGTTTCTGCTGGCCGACAACATGGAGGTGATGGGAGCGGATCTGAGCAATGGTCTGCTCTCGATCGACCTCGCCCGGCCTGAACCGGAACGTATCGTCAGGCGCATCGACATCGCGACCGAAGAGAAGCACTGACAGGCTCATCACGGCCCACATGCGTTGCGCGAAAGCGCATGCTGCGGGCTCCACGCACCGCTCATCAAGGAGGGCGCGCAAATGACCGATACCAATCACATCAAGCCGGATGCCTTCGGCAACGAAAACAGCCGCGAAGCGCAGGCACTCGCACAAATGGGCGAAGGCCATGTGGTCTACGTCAAGCCCATGCTGTCCGACCAGATCAGCGCACTCTATCCCGGAGCACCCGAGATGCAGCCCGGCCTCGAGCTCTTTGCCGTGCTTTCGGCGAGTGGCGCGCCGATCATCCTCACCGATTCCCGTGACACGGCCATCGCCGAGGCCCGCAAGGCGGATCTCGAGCCCGTCAGCGTGCATTGACGCTCACAATACGCGGGCGCGGCGCGCCGAACCGGCAAGCGGGGTGCGGCAAGCAAGGTTCGGCAAGCAAGGTTCGGCAAGCCGTGCTCGCGAAAGCGTGATTGATCCGTTGTCGGCTGCTCGGCGTATCCCTCACAAACGAGGGAGCCAGAACATGGGTGATGATAACAGCCTGCAACGCACCTTTCTGCGCAACGCCATGCGCGCACCCTATCTCGAGCGCGCCCAAGAGCGCGCGCTTGCGGTGCGCTGGCGGGAAAACCGTGATCAGGAGGCTTTGCACCAGCTGACTTCGGCACATATGCGCCTCGTCATCGCGATCGCGGCGCGGTTTCGTAACTACGGATTGCCGATGCAGGACATGATCCAGGAAGGGCATGTCGGCTTGCTGGAAGCCGCGTCCCGTTTCGAGCCCGAGCGCGAAGTGCGTTTCTCCACTTATGCCACCTGGTGGATTCGTGCGTCGATCCAGGATTACATCCTGCGCAACTGGTCGATCGTGCGCGGGGGGACGTCGTCGGCCCAGAAGGCGCTGTTCTTCAATCTGCGCCGCCTGCGTGCCAAACTGACGCGCAACGGCGATGAACGGATGTCCGAAAGCGTCTATGGGGAAATCGCCGAAGCGATCGGGGTGTCTCTCAAGGATGTCGCCACGATGGATGTGCGGCTATCCGGCGCGGACACCTCGCTGAATGCGCCGGTTGCGGCCGATTCCGAAGGCGCCACGTCGGAGCGGATGGATTTCCTCGTCGATGAAGCGGCGCTGCCGGACGAAACCGTCAGCGACGTCATTGATGCCGAGCGACGCTCGCGCTGGCTGCGTGATGCTCTGGGAGTGCTCAACGAGCGCGAACTGCGCATTCTCAAGGCGCGACGTCTGAGCGACGACCAGACAACACTGGATGCGCTCGGACATCATCTGGGGATTTCCAAGGAGCGCGTGCGGCAGATCGAAAGCCGTGCTCTGGAAAAGCTTAAGAAGGCCCTGATCGAGACGGGCCCCGACATGACGAGCCATGCCTGAATGGCAGCGTCCCGTTTCGGGCGGCTCCGGCGGGAACAAAGTCGCTGCCGGAGCGTTGGGAATATTGCAATGAAATATGACAGCGCCTCCGCCCTTCTGGCGACACGCTCGACGCTGCGACGGCAGGACACACTGCTTGCGCTGGCGACCGGCTTCGTTGCCCTCATTACGGGAGCGACCGTGATCCTCTGGGCGGGTGGTGCCGGCTGGGAGTTGGTCCCGGGCGGGTCTGTGCCGTATCTCGTGATCGGGGCTGTCGTCATGGCCCGGATCGACCGCTACCATCCCCATGATCGGTTCGGCATCGCAAATGCCATCACGCTCTCACGTGCGGTGATCAATTGTCTGCTGATCGGCCTGCTTGTCGAGCACGACACCTTGTTTACCTCCTGGGGTGAGCGGGCCGACTGGCTTTTCTTCGCCGCGGCCGCCGTTTCACTCTCTCTGGACGGCGTGGACGGGGCGGCTGCCCGGCGCCAGGGCCTGACTTCGCGTTTCGGTGCCCGTTTCGACATGGAGATCGACGCGCTGCTGCTGATGTTGCTTGCAGTTGCGGCGATCGCGCTGGACAAGGTCGGGGCTTGGGTTCTGCTGATCGGCACAACCTATTATCTGTTCATGGCCGCGCGGGCACTCGTGCCCCGGCTGCGTCGTGATCTGCCTGAATCAATGCGGCGCAAGGCTGTCTGCGTATTGCAGGGTGCGGTGCTGATCGCGCTGGTGACGCCCTTCATCACCGGGGTGGCAGCGACCGCGCTCGCTCTGACGGCTTTGGTGGCGCTTGCCTGGTCGTTCACGGTCGACATCATCTGGCTCATGGCGCGCCGTCGTTAACGGTCCGTTAATATGATCTTCGCGATACTACCGGAAACCGCTGGTCCCGACGGACCCTGTCCGGGAGATCGTTCATGCGCCGCGCCTTCGCCGCTTTCGGCTTCATCGCACTCGCGGGTGCGCTCGTGACCTCCTTCACACTGGTGGCCACGACCGAATTACGCGCGTTCATCGGTGATCGGGCCACTTTCGTCATTCCCGCCAGCGAGGGCTATGGCATCGCCGATTGCCTGACGGGCGGAGAGATCTGCGGCGATATCGTCGCCCAGGCATGGTGTGAAGCGCATGGCTACGGCGCCGTCAGGGAATATGGCGAGATCCGGCGTGAGACGATGGGCGGTTTCGCCGAAATCGGTGCGATCATGAGCGATGGTGCCACCCCGACACAGCCGCGCCCGCTGATGATCGCCTGCAGCCAGTAAGGTGGCAGAAAAAAACCGGCGCGAAAGCTGCACTTGTCCGGATTTGATCATATTCTTCTGTCACGAAGTCATTCACGATGATTCGTAACGATTGTGATAGCGCTTTCCGCTGCGGATAAAAGCGCTTCCGGCGCACCGCTCGTGCGGGAAGAATCGCGGCAACCGACACGACGAGAAGACGGTCGATCCATGAAGAGTTCCCTGATGACACGCATTGCCGCAGCCTGTTTCGGCGCAGCAATTCTCGTCGGCAGCGCGCAGGCACAGACCAGTCTGTGCGAGGATTATCGCGCCGAATTGCGCAATCTGGAACGCGGCGGCGGTCAGAATTATGCGGATATGGCCGAGCAACAACGCTCCGAACTCAACCGCATGGTGCGCTATTATCAGCAACTCGATTGCGATCGCGGACGCAGCCTGTTCGACGCCCCGCCTTCCTCGGAATGCGCTGCCGCGCGCGACCGCATCGAAGCCATGGAAGAGAACTACAACCTCCTCATCCGGCAGGCTTCACAGGCCAGCGAAGACCGCCGTCAGGAATTGCTTGCGGCCATCGCCCGCCACTGCCAGCCGCGCCAGGCACGCCGCGGCTTCCTCGACGGCTTGTTCGGGCGCGACGATCCGGGGTTCGATCCACAAGAGGATATGCCGCTTCTCGACGATACGTTTGCCCGCCGTGCCGGTGCCGAGCCAATCTGCGTGCGCAGTTGTGACGGCTATTTTTTCCCGCTCTTCGCCCGTGGCGTGAGCGCTGACGAGGCTGAGCGACTCTGCCAGGCGCAATGCCCGAACGCGCCCACGCGTCTGTTCTACATGAGCGGGGACAGCGAGCTCGAATCGGCCATCGGCGCCGATGGCATGCCTTATACATCACTGCCCAACGCGTTCCGCTATCGCACGACCTTCGATCCGACCTGCTCCTGCCGCCGTGAGGATGAGAGTTGGTCGGAAGCGCTTTCCGCCGCCCAGCGCATGATCGGCACCCGCGAGGACGACATTCTCGTGGATACCGCCCTCGCCCGTGAGCTTTCGCTGCCGGCGGAACTGCGCGAGGCGGCCCGCGCCCGGCGCCTCGAACAGGAAGCGGCGACGGAAGTCTTCGACGAGGCAGCGCAGGAGGCTGCGCGCCGCAGCGAGGAAGCGCCGACCTCGGGCGATGATTCCGCAGGAATCCGGATCGATGGGCTCGAACGGGAGCGCGTCGTGACCCGTGAGGAGGGCGATGAGGTCACCGCCGCCGGCAGGCAGGGCTTCGTGCCGGCGGATCGCGCGCCAGTGCGAATCGTCTCACCGGACATCATGCCGCCGTCCGATGCAAGGTGATCCCGGTGTTTCGGGGCACATGCCCTTGCGATCACATGGCCGGTGCACCATTTTGCACCAAAGAGAGCGGTTTCGCGTGGACCGGGCTTGACGATTTCGCCCACCCTTGCTCTCCCCGTGCAGCGGCGACCTCGACCGTGTCGTCCCGAAAAGGAGCGACAGGAGTTTTCTTATGCGCATTGTGAAAGTCACGCCGGTGTTTGCAATCCTCGCGCTTGGCGCCTGTGGCGATCAACAGACGGCTGAAACCGAGCAGTCGTCCCCGCCGCCGGTCGCGGAGGCACCCGCGCAGGAAGCACCCCAAGAGGCGATGCCCGAAGCGCCGGGGGGAATGCCGGATGATCTCCCGCGCACAACCGAAGCGCCGCCCGCCCCCTCGGCCGTGTTCGAGGACGGGGTCGAGGCGCTCGGCGACATCGACGAATCCGTACATTCGGTTTTCGTGGACGCGCCGTTCGGCGCCGGCGATTATCGTGCCGATGAGTTTCATCTCTCGATCACGGAAGAGGGCGATTTCACCCTCGAGATCGCATCCGCCGATCGCACGCTGAGTGGCGATCTGCGCGTCTACGGCGATATGTTCACCATGTCGAACATCGCCGAGGAAACCGATCCCGGTGAATTCCCGATGACCTGCCTTGTCAGTTCCGCGCCGGACGGGTTCGAACTTGCGGCTGACGGGCCGAGTTGCGCCATGTTCGACGGGCTGGTCTTCGCCCGCGTCGAATGAGCGCGGCGCGCGCGGCCCTCATTCGCCCGGCGCACGGGCCTTGACTGCGAGCGCGTGCAGCCCTCTGTCGAAGGCTTCGGCTAGCGCCGTGTTGACCATGCGATGGCGCGCCACCCGGTTCTGCCCGGCAAACGCGTCTGCCGTGATCTCCACACGAAAATGTGTCTCGCCGCCTTCGCGCCAGCCGGCATGGCCGGCATGCAGATGCGATTCGTCGATCACGGATAACTGGCTGGGAGCCAGTGTTTCGCGCAAACGGATTTCGATCAGGGATTGCATGCTCATCCGGTGCCTCTCATCGCTGTGACCCAGTCCCGCATTGCGCGATCCGGCCCGAATGCGATATGGCGCCATGCGGTCGGCTGCGCAATGGGGGTTCGGCCAAACAGGATTCCATCCAGGAAAAATGCGCGTCGATGAGGCGCATGCCGGTCGGCGAAACCGCGTGGAAAGGTTCGTGCCGCTATACCGAAGCGGTACCCGGCTGCCGGTGCCGGCCGTTCCACCGAGGCGCAATCGGAGGCCTTTTCTCGATGGCATTTGATTTATGCAGCAAAAGCTCTTGCCGATCGCGCCGCAACACACATAATCGCTCGTGTCATGGATCTGAAATCGCCTCTGTTCGACCGCATCAGGATCAAGCCGCGCAAGGCCGAGGAGGCCAAGGACGATTCGCGCGCGCCGACCTGTGAGTTCCCCGGCTGCAAGGAGCCGGGGCAGTACCGGGCGCCCAAGGGGCGCGGGGCGGAGGGGCAGTATTATCGCTTCTGCCTGCAGCACGTGCGCGAGTACAATACCAAGTACAACTACTTCAACGGCATGACCGACGATGCCGTCGCCGCCTTCCAGAAGGATGCGGTGGTCGGGCATCGCCCCACATGGTCCATGGGGGTGGAGCGTGGTGCGGCCGCCCGCACGGCCGGTGCCAGGGCCGGTGTGGCAAGGGATTGGGAATATTCGGACCCTCTCGGCGTGTTGCGTTCGGAAGGTGTCGAGCAGCCACGCAAGGCGGAACCGGAACCGCCGCGCCGGCGGCTTTCCGGCCCCACCATCCGCGCCCTCGACGTGCTCGGCCTTGACGAAACCGCAGACGCCGCCACCATCAGGGCGACGTACAAGACCCTGGTCAAGCGCTTTCATCCGGATGCGCATGGGGGAGACCGTTCCTTTGAGGAGCGACTGCGCGACATCATCCGTGCGCACGACACGCTCAAGGCTGCGGGTTTGTGCTGAGGCAGGCGGCAGGCTCAAACACGCAACCCTCTTATGAGCTTCGCGTGATTGCGCCGTAGCGCCGAGAGGTTTAACGACAGTGCGACAGTCCGGTCGCTTGCGACCGTGTTTGAGCCGACCGCATCGAGAGAGGCATGTATGCAGGACACCATCGAGACCCCCACGGCCGACAAGCCCGTCGCTCTGCCGGATACCAAGATTTCCGTGCGCAAGGCCTTCGGCATCGACAGCGATCTCGAAGTGCCGGCCTACAGCAAGGGCGACAGCTATGTGCCGGATTACGACCCGGATTACCTGTTCGACAAGCAGACCACGCTCGCGATCCTGGCGGGCTTTGCCTATAACCGACGCGTGATGGTCACCGGTTATCACGGCACCGGCAAATCGACGCATATCGAGCAGGTCGCCGCGCGCCTCAACTGGCCTTGCGTGCGCATCAACCTGGACAGCCACGTCTCGCGCATCGATCTGGTCGGCAAGGATGCCATCGTCCTCAAGGACGGCAAGCAGATCACGGAATTCCGCGACGGGATCCTGCCCTGGGCCTATCAGCACAATGTCGCACTCGTCTTCGACGAATACGATGCCGGGCGCCCGGACGTGATGTTCGTGATCCAGCGCGTGCTGGAATCGTCCGGCCGCCTCACCCTGCTCGATCAGAGCCGCGTGATTCGTCCGCACCCGGCATTCCGGCTCTTCGCCACCGCGAACACGATCGGGCTGGGGGACACTTCGGGTCTGTACCACGGCACGCAGCAGATCAACCAGGCCCAGATGGATCGCTGGTCGATCGTCACCAATCTGAACTACCTGCCGCATGACAACGAGGTCGAGATCATCCTGTCCAAGGTGAAATCCTTCGCCAAGACGGATGAGGGCCGCGATTCCGTGAGCAAGATGGTGCGCCTCGCCGACCTCACCCGCAACGCCTTCATCAACGGCGATCTGTCGACGGTGATGAGTCCGCGCACGGTGATCATCTGGGCCGAGAATGCCGAGATCTTCAATGATATCGGCTTTGCCTTCCAGCTCACCTTCCTCAACAAGTGCGACGAGCTCGAGCGCTCCCTCGTGGCGGAATTCTATCAGCGCTGCTTCGGTGAGGAATTGCCGCAAAGCGCAGCCAATGTCGCGCTGAGCTGACGCCCAGGGGCCTACGACGTCCCTCTTTCGCGGGGAAAGCAGGGCGGGCGCGGACATTAGCCGCGCCCGCCCCATCAACCGGAGCCGAAGACGCATGTCGATCTCGAACCGCAAACCGGGCGAAGCCAAGGAAGCCCCGAACGAGCCGGTCAAGCGCTCGGTCGCGTCCTGCCTGCGGGCCATCGCGCGCACGCCGGAATTCGAGGTGACCTACGCCGCCGACCGGCCCGTACTGATGTCGGACAAGGCCCGCCTGCCCGAGCCGCCACGCAAGATGTCCTCGCATGATCTTGCCGTGCTGCGCGGCAATGCCGATTCGATGGCCCTGCGCCTCGCCTGTCATGATGCCGGCATCCACCGCAAGCTCGCCCCCGAGGCGCAGGATGCGCGCGCCGTCTATGATGCGGTGGAGCAGGCCCGGGTCGAATCGATCGGCACGCGGCGCATGCAGGGCGTGGGCAGCAATCTCGATGCCATGCTGGAAGACC
This sequence comes from Saliniramus sp., assembly GCF_035311605.1. Classification (NCBI taxonomy): domain Bacteria; kingdom Pseudomonadati; phylum Pseudomonadota; class Alphaproteobacteria; order Hyphomicrobiales; family Salinarimonadaceae; genus Saliniramus; species Saliniramus sp. The sequence continues at coordinate 3,897 of NZ_DATGCW010000120.1, read as the reverse complement.
GCTACCATCGCGGCGGCAAATACGAGGATATCACCGACCGCGCCGATGCCCCGATCGAGGACGCGATCTCATTGATGGTCCGCGAGCGCCTGACCGGTCGCGCTCCGCCCAGGGCCGCGCAGAAGATCGTCGATCTCTGGCGCGGCCATATCGAGGAGCGCGCGGGTGAGAATCTCGACGCGTTGCTCGGCAACCTCGAAGACCAGGGCCGATTTGCCCGTTCCGTGCGCGAATTGCTCACCTCCCTCGACATGGGCGAGGAGGTCCCCCTCGAGAGCCAGGAGGATGATGAGCAGGAAAACGAGCAGGAGCAGGAGAACGACGAGGAGCAGGAGGGCGAAGGCGAGGAGGGCGCCGAGGGCGAGCGCGCCGAGGTGGAGATCACCGATGACGGCGACGAGGAGATGCAGGAGGGCGCCCAGGAAGCCGCAGAGGGCCCGACCAGCGAGATGCCCGAGGACATGGAAGACGCCGATTCGGAAGAAGCCTCCGAATCGTGGCGCCCGCCCAGCGGCGCCAACGATTCCCGCGCCGGCGACTACAAGGCCTATACCCAGAAATTCGACGAGATGATCCAGGCCGAGGAGCTCTGCGAGGCCGAGGAACTCGCGCGCCTGCGCGCCTATCTCGACAAACAGCTATCGAATCTGCAAGGCGTTGTCGGTCGCCTCGCCAACCGCCTGCAACGCCGGCTGATGGCGCAGCAGAACCGCTCCTGGGATTTCGATCTCGAAGAAGGCATTCTCGATCCCGCGCGGCTGACGCGCGTCGTGATGGATCCGTTCCAGGCGCTCTCCTTCAAGCAGGAGAAGGATACCCAGTTCCGCGATACCGTCGTGACCCTCCTGATCGACAATTCCGGCTCCATGCGCGGACGCCCGATCACGGTCGCCGCCACCTGCGCCGATATCCTCGCGCGCACGCTGGAGCGTTGCGGGGTCAAGGTCGAGATCCTTGGTTTCACGACGCGCGCCTGGAAGGGCGGGCAATCGCGCGAGCAATGGCTGCAGGCGGGCAAGCCGCCCAATCCGGGCCGTCTCAACGACCTGCGCCATATCATCTACAAATCCGCCGATGCGCCCTGGCGCCGCGCGCGCCGCAATCTCGGCCTGATGATGCGCGAGGGGCTGTTGAAGGAGAATATCGACGGCGAGGCGCTGACCTGGGCGCATGAGCGCCTGCTCGGTCGCCCCGAGCAGCGGCGTATCCTGATGGTGATCTCAGACGGCGCGCCGGTCGATGATTCCACGCTGTCGGTCAATGCCGGCAACTATCTCGAAAAGCATCTGCGCCGGGTTATCGAGGAAATCGAGACCCGCTCGCCCGTCCAGCTCATCGCCGTTGGCATCGGCCACGACGTGACCCGCTATTATCGCCGCGCGGTGACCATCGTCGATGCCGAGGAGCTTGGCGGTGTGATGACCGAAAAACTCGCCGAATTGTTCGAGGATGAAATCCCCGGCCAGGGGCCGCGCCGCAAGATCGGCGGGGGAGGCCGGTGAGGTTCAGCCGTCGCGGCACCCTGCGCCTCGGCGTACGGCTTGCCGGCGGTGCGCTCGCTGCAACCGCGCTTGGCGGTTCCGCCGTGCCGGCAAGCCTCGTCATGCCGCTCTCCCCGCGCATGGACCGCCTGCCGTTTTTCGATGCACACGATCACAGCCGTACGCGCTTTGGTGAACTCACTTTCCGCTCCGGCCTCGAAATCAACGATCCCTATCCCCGGTTTGGCGGTTTTTCGGGGCTCTGGCGCGCGCGTGACGGTGCCAGGCTGCTCGCCGTCAGTGATCGTGGTGACTGGTTCGCAGCCGATGTGACCGAGGACAAGAACGGCCTTTCCGGGCTCACCGGGGCGATAATGGCGCCGATGCTTGATTTTCACCGCACGCCCCTGGGCCGCACGGAGAATTACGACGTTGAGGCCGTCACCATCAAGGACGACATCGCCCATATCGGCATCGAGCGCACCAACGCGATCATGCGCTTCGATCTCACCGAGCAGCGGCTCACGGCGCGTGGAGAATTCCTGCCAACACCGCGCGAGATGCGCGACTGGCCGCATAATGCGGGGCCGGAAGCGATCGCCATCGCGCCGGATTCGAGCCCCTATCCCGGCGCGATCGTGGTGATCGGCGAGCGCATCCGGCGGGGCGAGAGCGCTCCGACGCGAGGCTTCATTCTCGATGGTGAGGCGCATCATGCCTTCGATGTCGCGCGCCATGAGGGGTTCGACATCACCGATATGGCGTTTCTCGACAATGGCGACGTCCTCGTTCTGGAGCGCCGTTACCGTATCCTGCGCGACGTTGGCGCGCGCATCCGTCGCCTGCCCGGCGGCGACCTGCGCACCGGTGCGGTTCTCGACGGACCGGTCATCTTCGAGGCGGGGGCGGGCCAGCAGATCGACAATATGGAAGGCCTCGCCTTGCATCGCACGCGGGACGGGCGCCTCGTGCTCAGCCTGATCTCCGACGACAATTTCTCGATCCTGCAACGCACGCTGCTGCTTGAATTCTACTACGACGACGCGGATTGAGCCGCCGCGCCGGCGCACTCTTCCCGCAGCGACTGCGTCTGCGCCATATCGAGGCTCATCCCGTCTGGGCCGGGCACCACTGCGTAGATTTCGCGCGCAGCCTGCGCGCTGATGATCCCGTCACGCAGATCGGCGAGGACGGCCTGTGGATCGCGGGTCTTCGGATCGCCCCAGCCGCCGCCTCCCGGCGAGGCCGCCTCGTAATGCAGCGGGCCGAGCTGCATCAGGCCGAATTGCGGGGCTTCGACCGGCTCCGATCCGTCATGCGGCGAGAGCAGCATCGCCCCAGCCGCCCCCCAGAGGCCGCCTTCGACTCCGTAACCCGAGGGCGTGCGCAGGCCCTCTCCCCGGAAGGAATAGAGCGCGGGCACCATCACTTCGAGAGCGTAATCCACCCCCGTGCCGCCGCGATAGCGCCCCGCACCACCCGAATCGCAGCGGAATTCCTGGCGCAGATACCGTACCGGGTAGATCTGCTCGTAGACTTCGAGATTGGGGATTGTGAGCCCGCCCAGGGTGCACAGATGGCCGATCTGGTTGAAGCCGTCGCGGCCCTCGATCGCGCCCCCGCCGGCGGCAAGATTGTTATGGTACATCACGAAAGGCTCGTCGGCGCCCTCCTTTGTGCCGGAGGTGACGCCGAAGATGTTGCGCGCCCAGCCGGCAAGCGCGCGCTCGGGCGCGGCGAGGCCGAGAGCCCGCCAGCAGGCATGGATGATGTCATGGGCAGGGAACACCGTGCACATGGTCATCGGTGCGGGCGGGCGCGCATTCACGACGCTACCCTCGGGCGCGATGATGGTCACGCCGCGAAAGCTGCCCTCGTTGCGCGGCAGATCGGCATCGAAAAAGGAATAGAGCGCCGTGTAGACGCCCGAGACGGTATTCGCCAGCGAGGAATTCTTGAAGCCGCGGATCTGGTCGTCCGTGCCGGTGAAATCCACCGTCAGGCTGTCGCCCTCGATTGTGAGCGTCACCCGGGTGACGATGTCGGCGGGGCCGAAGCAATCATTGTCGGTATGGTCCTCGCCCCGATAGGTGCCGTCTGGCAATGCGCGGATGACGGCGCGAAAGCGCGCTTCGGCATAATCGAGTATGCCGGCAAAACACGCCCGCGCCTGATCGGTGCCGAGCTCTTCCGCCAGCGCCGCGACGCGGTCTGCCCCGATGCGCGTGGAGCCGAGCATCGCGCGCAGATCGCCGTCGAGTAGATCGGGCGTGCGGCAATTGAGCTTCAGGAGGTCCCAGAGATCCTCGCGGACCACATCCGCCTCGACCAGCTTCATCTCCGGTAGGCGCAGGCCCTCGTGGAAGATCGCGGTGCCCTGCGGATTGTAGGTGCCCGCCGCGCCTCCGCCGATGTC